>VERK01000188.1 GCA_018882725.1 Actinomycetota bacterium
GCCATCGCGTGTCCGTATCCGATCTTCGCCGACTTGCGTTCGGGCGGCGGCGTGGCCTGGGTCGAGAGCCTGGGAGCCTGGATGATCACGAGGTACGACGACGTGCGCGCGATCCTGCGCGACACCGAGCGTTTCTCGAGTCTGTTCCCCACCGGACCGGCCGCCGGTGGCGAAGCCCTCATGAAGGGAATCATGCAGTTGATGCAGGAGCCGGAGATGCAGGCCGTCTTGGGCTCCACCTCGATGCAGCGCGGCCGCGCGGCGGTCCTGCTCAACGCCGATCCGCCCGAGCACCGTCGTCAGCGCCGACTCGTGAACCCGGCTTTTCGACCCGATCGCATTCGCGGGATGGAGCCGGCTATCCGCGCGACGACCGAGCGGCTTCTTGAGGACGTGTGTCGTGATCTGCGCGAGACCGGAACCGTGGAGATCGTGTCGCGCTTCGCCGTCGGGCTGCCGATGACGATCATCGCGCTTGCTCTCGGTGTTCCCGACGACGATCTGGCCACTTTCAAGCGCTGGTCGGACGATCTCGTGATGCCGGTGGGCAATCACAACCCGTCCACCGAGCAGGTGCGCGGGTTCGTGTTGTCCACCAAGGCGTTCAACGAGTACTTCCTGGCCCGCGTGGCCGAACGTCGGGTGACGCCCACCGACGACATCTTGTCCGACATCGCCAATGCCGAGATCGACGGTGAAGAACTCTCGGACGACGAACAGTTGGGAATGCTCACGCAGTTCTTGGTGGCGGGCAACGAGACCACCACCAAGCTCATCACCAACACGATTCGCTACCTCGCCGAAGATCCCGAACTGCAGGCCCGAGTGCGCGCCGATCGCAGTCTGGTCGAGACACTGGTGGAGGAAATGCTGCGCATCGAGGCCCCCGTCGGCGGCCTGTTCCGTCAGGCCAAGGTCGACGTGGAGATCAACGGAACCACGATTCCGGCCGGAGACCACATGTGGTTGCTGTTCGCGTCGGCCAATCGAGACGAATGCAAGTTCGCTCAGCCCGACCGAGTCGACCTCGACCGGACGAACGTCAAGGAGCACCTGGCCTTCGGAAACGGCGAACATTTCTGCCCCGGTGCCGGCCTGGCCCGGACCGAGGCTCGTATCGCGGTCGACCTCCTGCTCGATCGCCTCGACGACATTTCGTTGGCCCCCGGCAACGACTTCGAGTTCGAGGATTCGTTCGTGCTGCGGGGTTTGAAGCGCCTCGTCGTCTCGGCTCGGCCCCGCTCCTGACGCACCGACTGCCGGCATGGCGGCCGAACTGATCGGTCGGTTAGTTTGAAGCGGTCGTCCGGGGGGGTCGGACGTGGAGATGGGGGAGCGCAATGGCCGATCGCTGGATCACTGACCGAGACCCGAGTCCTCGCTGGCCTCATTACACACGGGCCAACGCGGGTGAGGTGTTGCCCTCGGCGGCCAGTCCCTTGAGCCAGCAGTTGTGCTGGGAGAACGGCATCCTGCTCGGTTGGCGCGACGGCTACGTACGCGGCGGCAACTACACGATCGACGAGTTCACCGATGGCCATCCCGAGGTCGCGGGCTTCTTCGCCGGCTACTTCTACATCAACCTCTCGAACGTGCGCATGCAGGGAGTCCGCAGCCCGCTCCTGACCGTCGAGCAACTCGACCTGGCCTTCTTCGGCGATCATCCGGAGGTTCCGCCCTACGAACCTCATCCGCTCGACGAACGGCCCGACCTGGTGGAGGGCATCATGGGTCACCTCGGTTGGGTCATGACCACCACCTCGGTCCCCGAAGTCGACGCCGAGAAGGAGATGACGATCGCTCTGCGGCGCAATCGTCCCGATCTGGGCGCCGCGTCCGACTCCGATCTCGTCGCGCGCATACGCATGCTGCAGCCGCTGTTGCGCAAGTTGTTCGACAGCCACACTCCACCGAGTTCCGACTCGGCCATCGCCCCCGGAATCCTCGGTGCGGTGTGCGCCGCCCTCGGCGAACCCGAGACCGCGATGAAGTTGCTCGCCGGTATCGGCGACGTCGACTCGGCCGAACCGAGTTATCGCATGTGGGACATCTCACGCCGCGTTCGCTCTTCGGCCGAACTCACGAAGGCGTTCGACGCCGGCGTGAGCGGTCTGCTTGCACGGTTGTCGTCGGCGAGTTCGGCCGATGCCCAGGCGTTTCTGGCCGACTTCGACCAGTTCTTGTTCGATTTCGGCTCGCGTGGTCCGAACGAATGGGAGATCAGCGCCGACACGTGGGAGACCCGACCCGAAATCGCACTGGCGGCCATCGACCGTATTCGTCTGCAGTCCGATGGCGAGTCGCCGCGCGTGCGTCAGAAGAAGAAGGCCGAAGAGCGTCAGCGTCTCACCGCCGACATCCGTGCCAAGGTGGCTCCACTCGGAGAAGAGCTCGCCGGACAATTCGAAGGCGCGATCGTGGCATCGTCGCAGATGGCCATTCGCGAGCGCACCAAGACCAACATCATTCGCGCGGTCAACGAGGTGCGAGTCGCGGTGCGCGAACTCGGACGTCGTCACGCGGCGCTCGGAAATCTGGCCAACGCGCATCACGTGTTCATGCTTCTCGACGCCGAAATCGAGAAGTTCGTGGCCGATCCGAAGTCGTTCTCGGCTCCGCTCGCCGAGCGTTACGGCCAGTGGCAGCAACTACAGACACTCGAACCGCCGTTCTTCATCAAGAACGGTGTGGTGCCGCCACTTGCCTCGTATGCGAAGAAGGGCGAGAGCGACGTGGCCAAGGCGGGTGCCGGCGACATCGTGCAGGGTGTGCCCGGCTGTCCCGGAAAGTACGTGGGCCGGGCGCGTGTGATTCTCGATCCGACCGAGCCGGGCGACCTCGAACCCGGCGACGTGCTCATCGCACCGAACACCGATCCGGCCTGGACGCCGCTCTTCATGCCGTGTGGTGCGGTCGTGGTCAACGTTGGTGCAGCCATCAGCCACGCGATCATCGTGAGCCGCGAACTCGGCTTGCCGTGTGTCGTGTCGGCCACCGACGCGACCAAGCGCATCCCCAACGGTGCGCTCATCGAAGTCAACGGCGACACCGGAGCCGTCACGATCCTGGAGGTTCCGTCATGACCAACCCGTTCCGATTCGGAGTGCAGGCGTACGCGCCGGCGTCGGCCAAGGAATGGCGCGACCTGGCCAAGCGCGCCGAATCGCTCGGTTTCTCGTCGTTCCACCTGGCCGACCATGTGATCGGACCCGGCCCGGCGCTCAGCGCCACCGGCCACCCCGTGCAGACCGTGGCCGCCATTCCTGCCATGGCGGTGGCGGCCGAGGCCACCAGCACCATCAAGGTGGGGTGCCGTGTTCTGTGCGTCGATTACCGCAACCCGGTGATGCTCACCAAGGAACTGGCAACACTCGACTTCTTCTCCGAGGGCCGTCTCGAACTCGGTCTCGGAGCCGGTTGGCTCAAGAACGAGTACGAAGCCATGGGCATTCCGTTCGATTCGGCCGGCGTTCGCCTCGATCGCATGGAAGAAGTGATCGCGCTCATTCGTGCCTCGTTCGTCGACGGTGAACTCAACATCGACGGCAAGCACGTGCACGCAGTCGGGTTCGAGGCGGTGCCGAAGCCGGTCAACAAGCCGTGTCCGCCCATCATGATCGGCGGTGGCGCCAAGCGCGTGCTCGGCATCGCCGGACGTGAAGCCGACATCGTGAGCCTCAATTTCAACAACTCGACCGGTCGTCTCGGACCGGAGGGAATCGGTTCGTCGACCGCCGAGTTGACCGATCAGAAGATCCAGTGGATCAAGGACGGCGCGGGTTCGCGATTCGATCAGATCGAGCTCGAGATCGCCGCGTACTTCACGGTGGTCACGCCCGACGGTGCCGAGACCCGAGGGAAGATGGCGCCGATGTTCGGTCTCACACCCGAACAATTCGGCGAGCACCCGAACGTGCTCATCGGGTCGGTCGACGAGATCTGCGATCGCATCATCGAACGTCGCGAGCGTTTCGGAATTTCGTACGTGAGCTTCGGCTCGTCGGTCATGGAGGCCGTGGCCCCCGTGGTCGAGCGGTTGGCCGGTAAGTGACCCGGCCCCAGAGTGAGTCCTGAAAGAGATTGAGGAGAACAGTCATGAGCGTCGACATCAGCAAGTTCAATCCGTTCGACCCGGGCACCATGCAGTGCCCGTTCCCGCAC
>VERK01000189.1 GCA_018882725.1 Actinomycetota bacterium
CCCGCGTGCAGTCGTGGACCATGGCCGAGGAGATCAAGCAGAACGATCGTTGGTCGGTCGCCGATCTCACCACGGCAATGGCCAAGCTCGCCCCCAAGTCCTGATCCGTGGGCGCCGAGCCCCGCGAATCCTCGCCGCGCACCGTCAACGTCGACTCCGCTGGAGTCGACGAGGTCGGTGTCGTTCCCTGGCCGAGTCTCGTCCGTCGTCGGTTGGCCGACCGGGTGCCGATCGAGCGTAACTGGGCGCTGCTGATCGTCGTTCTGTCGGGACTGTTCACGATCGGTGTCACGTTCACCATCCTCGTGGTCGAACTGCAGACGATCGCCCGCGAGTTCGATTCGACGGTGTCGGTGATTTCGTGGGCCATCACCGGTCCCATGCTGGCCTTCGGGGTGGTGGGACCGGCGTACGGCAAGGCCGGTGACCTCTGGGGTCACAAGCGTGTCTTCGTGTTCGGGTTGTTGGGTGCGGGTTTGTTCGCCGCGCTCACCGCGGTCGCGTGGAGTGCCGCGTCGATGGTGGCGTTCCGCATCTTGTCGGCCACCGCCGGCGCGGCCACTGGTCCGGCGACGATGGCGTACATCAATCGACTGTTCCCGCCCGAACAACGCGTGCGTCCACTCGGCTACTGGAGTTTCGTGAACGCCGGTGCGCCGGTGATCGGTGTGGTCGCTGGAGTTCCGTTGGTCGATGCCGTTGGCTGGCGCGTGATCTTCGCGGTGCAGGCTCCGCTCTGTGTGATCGGTGTTCTGCTCGCGTGGCGCTTGTTGCCCGACACCGAGCGAGTATCCGACGTACGGTTCGACTTCTGGGGTTCACTCACGCTCGGGCTCGGTGCACTCATGATGCTCACCGGTGTGAACCAGGGTCCGAAGTGGGGTTGGGCCAGCCCGGCTGTCGTGCTGCTCCTTGCCGGCAGCGTCGCAGTGCTGGTTCTGTTCGTCCGGATCGAACGAAGGGTCTCCGATCCGTTGATGCCATTGCGGTGGATGCGCACACGAAACTTCGTGGTTCCGGTGGCCTCTCAGGCCTTCGCCAACTTCGCGTACATGGGTGGTCTGTTGCTCTCGCCGCTCGTCATGAGCGAGATCCTCGGCTACGACAGCGGGCGTATTTCGCTCGTGATCATCGCGCGTCCGCTCACGTTCGCCCTACTCGCTCCGCTGGCCAGCCTGGCCACGATCCGGATTGGTGAGCGTCAGGCGGCCATGTTCGGCTGGTCGTGCATTCTTGCCTCGATGCTCGCTTTCATGTTCGTCGACGAGTCGAGTGGCGTGATGCTGATGGTCGCGGCCCTCGCGTTGTCGGGAGCCGGGTTCGGCATCGCCGGGCCGGCGCTCACGTCATTGGTGGCCAACTCGGTCGACGAACGTGACCTCGGTGTGGCCGGGGCCATGCAACAACTCGTGAATCAAATGGGTTCGGTGTTCGGCTCGGTCGTGATGACCACGATTCAGGTGGCCACCGTGGGCGCCGGACTCGAGACGTCGTACCACGTGACCTTCGCCGTGGCCGCGGCAGTTGCCGGCGTGGCCGTGATTCTGGCTGCTTTCGTTCGGTCGACGCCGCGCACGGCCTGAACCGACAACTGCTACTTCGTGATGCCCTTGATCTCGTCGGCGATCTTGACGGTGATGTCGCTCTGAGGAACAGCGGTCTGCATCGACATGAGTTTCATCATGTCGCCGGTGACCTTGATCTTGCCGCTCATGAATGCCTGCATCGCCGCGGCTTGATCGCCGAGTGCGAACATCGCGCGAGCAGTGGCCCAGTCGGTGGTGACGACGGCGTCGGGGTTCTCGAGTTCACCGAGATCCATCTGCATGTCTCCCGATGACGTGTCGATGAAGCTCTTGACTTCTCCGCTTCCGAAGGGAACTTCGGTGATCACTTGATTGATGCGAATCGACGCGGCGATCTTGGGCGTCTGGCCTTCGTACTTCGCGCGGATGGCGCGGGCCGCGTTCATCCAGTCGTCGGACAAGAATTCATGGGTCATGGCGCGACCCTATCCCTGCGGGACGACGACACGCGAGGTCGTGACCGTCTCGAGGAATTCGTGATCGATGCTCACTCCCGAACCTGACCCGCCCGGCACCGTGACGTGGCCGTCGTGCAGGCGCACCGGTTCGGTCACGATGTCGCGGCGCCAGAATCGCTCGGATGCCGAGACATCGCCGGTGATCGTGAAGTTGGGGAGTGCGGCCAGGGCCAGGTTCATGGCCCGGCCGATTCCGGTTTCGAGCATCCCGCCGCACCAGACCGGAACACCGCGGTCGCGGCACACGTCGTGGATGGTCGCTGCTTCGAGGTAGCCGCCCACCCGGCCGGCCTTGATGTTGATGATTCGGCAAGCCCCACGCTCGATCGCGTCGATGGCGGCGCGGGCCGACACGATCGACTCGTCGAGGCAGATGGGTGTGGCGACCTGCTGGGCAAGGATCGCGTGACCGGTCACGTCGTCTTCGGGAAGCGGTTGCTCGATGAGCAACAGGTCGAATCGATCGAGTTGAGCCAAATGCGCGCCATCGTCGCGGGTGTACGCGGTGTTGGCGTCTACTTGGAGCGGAATCGCATCGCCGAAGGTCCGGCGAATCACACCGACGGGTTCGATGTCCCAACCCGGTTCGATCTTGAGCTTGATGCGCACGTAGCCGTCGTCGAGGTATCCACCCACCACGCGGACGAGGTCGTCGATGGTGTCCATGATGCCCACCGACACTCCGGACGGAACACGATCACGAGTGGCTCCGAGCGCGGTTGCCAGTGACACCCCGTTGGCACGAAGTTGTGCATCGAGTACGGCGGCCTCGATGGCGCCCTTCGCCATGCGGTGATCCTTCACCGGCTCGAGAAGTCGAGCGATATCGATGGCGCGAATCGGAGTGCCGATCGGAAGACGTGTGATCAGGTGATGGATGCTCACGTGTTGGGCGGCGTCGACGTACTCGCTCGAGTAGAGCGGATCGTTCCCGGCCACGCACTCGCCCCAGCCGTCCGGCCCGTCGGTGAGAACCCGCACCAACAAGATGTCGCGAGCGGTTTCGGTGCCGAACGAGGTTCGGAACGGAGAGACCAGAGGCAGAGCGACACGACGGAACTCGAATCCGCGAAGGACGACGGGAGAGAGGTCGGCGAGTCTGCTCATGAGTTGTCCGTTCGGATTCGGGCGACGTAGGCGCCATCGGCGGTGAGACCGATCACATCATGGTCGTCGAGCAACGACTGTAGGTCGGCCCGCAGCGAACGGCGCCAGTGACGAGCCGCGGCGTCATCCAAGCGTCGTGTCTGCACGATGTCGGCCGGTGTGGGCACGAGGTGATCACCCGGACGAGGTTCGATCACGGGTAACGGTGCGGATGAAGCCGACCGCGACCGTGGAGAGTCGATGTCCCAGCGCGCGAGGAGTCGGTCGGAGTCGTCGTCGCCGTTGATGTCGTCGCGCAGCGGTCCGTAGAAGTTCTCGTGGTACTCGGTTCCGATCGCTCCGAGCACGTGCAGATTGAACCAGGCGTTGCGTCGTACGAGCGGATCGAAGGTCCACGTGATGGCGGCCAGTCCGTGTCGACGCGCCCAGTCGTACTGGTGACGCTTGAGGCGACGCCCGAGTCCGGAGTTCTGTTGGTCGGGAACCACGCCGGTGATGTGCGAGTGCAGACACCAGTCGCCGCGATGACGAGCGAGGACTCCGAATGATGCGCCGATCATGCGGTCGCCATCGAAGGCGCCCGACACGTAGCCGCCAGCATGCGTCAGCGCCACCAGGAAGTCGGGTCCGACCAGGCCGCCCGGTGCGATGCCCCACACGGCGTCGGCCACCGCGAGGAGAGCGTGCATCTCGTCGAGGTCGTGCAGGAGGCGGATGTCGACGTTCCCGAACTGTGACGAAGCGGGCTGTGACGAAGCAGGTGAAGTCGAAGTGGCCTGAGTCGAAGCGGCTGGCGTGTCGGAGGTCATGAGTTTCTTTGAACGAAATGTCAATTGGGTTGGGTGACCCAGGGGGCCATCCACCACGATAGGAACTCGTCTATGGCTCGCATCCTGGTTTCCGAAGAGATTGCCGAAGGAGGCCTCGATCGTTTACGGGCGGCCGGCCACGACGTGATCGTGCGACTCGATCTCACGCCGCAGACCCTGCCC
>VERK01000190.1 GCA_018882725.1 Actinomycetota bacterium
CGTGGTGCGGGAAGATGAGGTCGCTACCGCCACCGTGGAGGTCGATGGTGGTGCCGAGTTCGCGCAGCGCCAACGCGCTGCATTCGATGTGCCAACCCGGACGCCCCGGCCCCCACATCGTGTCCCAGCTCGGCTCGTCGGGTTCGCTCGGGTGCCACAGCACGAAATCGAGCGGGTGCCGCTTGTTCGGGTCGTCCACCTTGCCGCCGCGCTCGCGAGCGATGGCGATCATCTCGGACTCGGAGTAGTGACTCACCGAGCCGAACGACGGGAACTTGCTGACGTCGAAGTACACCGATCCGCCGGCTTGATAGGCGAAGCCTCGATCGAGAACCATCCCGATGAAACCCCGGATGTCGGAGATCGCCGACGAGGCCCGTGGGGTGGAGTACACCGGGAGCGCGTTGAGAGCCGTCATGTCGCGCTCGAAACGCGCTTCCTCGCCGGCGGCGAGATCGAGATAGTGGACACCCAACTGACGCGCCTTGGCGAAGAGCGGGTCGTCGACGTCGGTCACGTTGCGGACGCAGCGGACCTCGTGACCCATGTCGATCAGGCGTCGCATCAACACGTCGTACGTGATGAACGTGGACGCGTGGCCGATGTGCGTGGCGTCGTACGGGGTGATTCCGCAGGTGTACATGAGAACCCGAGGCCCAGGTTCGAACGGCACGACCGCCTGTTTGGCGGTGTCGTACAGGCGCATCGTCACGACGCTGGCGCCCCCGCGACGGTCGATTGACGGATGCCGGTGAGTTTTGGCGCGACACGAGTCTTGTAGCGGACGTTGAGTTGCAGAAGAACCGCGGTGAACGCCTCGATGGCAGTGGCGTTCGACAGTTCGCCGGCGTCGAGCGGACGGCATCCGGGAATCTTCGCCACGATCTCGCTCACGGTCGCGAGCGCGGCCGCATCGTCGCTGCAGATCAGCACGTCTGAGTCGATGGGTTCGCCGAGATGGCCGAGCTCCTTGGCCGGCAGGTGATGGAATGCGGCCACGACTCGACAACCGGGCACCGCGGCCTGAACGTGGGCGGCCACGCTCCCACGGGGCGGAAGAAGGGGTTGGAACTCCCCCGCGACTCGCACGAGAGCATTCGCCATGCTGATCACGATCTTGCCCTTCAGCAGGTCGGCGTACTCCTGGGTCGTGGTCGCCGCCGAGTCCCACGGTGTGGCGATCACAACGAGATCACAGGCGGCCGCGGCGTGGTTGTCGCCGAAGTCGAGACGCTCGGACAGATCGGGGAATCGAGACACTTGCTCGTCACGAGCCTCCATGGCCTTGTACTTCGAGCGAGACCCGATCACACAGTGGTAACCGACCGAGGCCAAGCGAGCGGCCAGAGCCGTCCCCGCCGGACCCGTACCCCCCAAGATTCCGATGCGCATCGGGCCAGCCTGTCACATCGGGGTGCTGGCCTCCGTCTCCGAGACGACCGACGGGAAAGCCACGGCCACTAAGTTCGCCACATGGGAATCCTCGACGGCAAGCGACTCGTGATCACCGGAGTCCTCACTGACGCATCGTTGGCGTTCGCGGTGGCTCAGCGCGCTCAAGCCGAAGGAGCCCAGATCGTTCTCACCGGGGCGGGCCGAGCGCTCTCTCTCACTCAGCGAACGGCCCGGAAATTGTCCGGCGACGTCCCGGTCTTCGAGTTCGATGCCACCGACCCGAGCCACGGTGACCGCCTACGAGGCGAGGTCGGGGCTGCCTTGTCGGGAGTCGACGGAGTTCTGCACAGCATCGGATTCGCTCCCGAGGTGTGTTTGGGCGACGACTTCATGCCCGCGCAGTGGCCCGACGTGGCGACGGCGATCCAAATCAGTGCGTACTCGTACAAATATCTCGCCGAATCTTTGGTTCCTTTGATGGCACGAGGGGGGTCGATCGTCGGTCTCGACTTCGACAACACCGTGGCCTGGCCGGCCTACAACTGGATGGGAGTAGCCAAGTCGGCCCTCGAGAGCATCAACCGTTACCTCGCCCGCCAACTCGGCCCCTCCGGCATTCGGTGCAACCTGGTTGCCGCCGGCCCGATCAAGACGATGGCCGCCAAGTCGATTCCGGGCTTCGCCAAGTTCGAAGACGTGTGGGGAGAGCGGGCACCGCTCGGATGGGACGTGAACGATCCGATGCCGGTGGCCAACGCGTGTGTCGCGTTGTTCTCCGACCTCTTGACGGCCACCACCGGATCGATGATCCACGTGGATGGCGGTTACCACGCCGTCGGGGCTTAGGCGGCCTTTTCGAGGATGTGAATGCCGCAGGCCGAGCCGAGGCCGATCACGTGGGCCAGGCCGACCTTGGCGTTGGCGATCTGACGGTCGCCAGCCTCACCACGCAAGTGGTGGCAGATCTCCCAGATGTTGGCGATGCCGGTGGCCGAGATCGGGTGTCCCTTCGACTGCAGACCACCCGACACGTTGACCGGAGTCGAGCCGTCTCGCCACGGTGCACCCGACATCAAGAAGTCGACCGCTCCTCCTTCGGGGCACAACATCAAGTTGTCGTAATGAACCAATTCGGCCGTGGCGAAGCAGTCGTGCAACTCGACCAAGTCGAGATCGCTCGGTGAGACGCCAGCCTGCTCGTAGGCGATCTTGGCCGCGTTACGCGTCAGCGTGTTCACGTCGGGAAGGATCTGGCACGCCTCCTGGTACGGATCGGTCGTGAGCACCGACGCGCTCACCTTGATCGCACGCCGCTGCTGATCGGGCGACAAGGTGCGGAGCACTTCCCCACTGGTGACTACGGCAGCGGCTGCACCGTCACAGTTGGCCGAGCACATCGGACGAGTGTTCGGGTAGGCGATCATCATGTCGCCCATGATCTCTTCGAGGGTGAAGCGCTTCTGGTAAGCGGCCAGCGGATTGAGGACCGAATGGGCGTGGTTCTTCTCGGAGATACGCGCGAAGGTCTCGAAAGACACCTCGCCGTACTTGTGTCCGTACTCCATGCCCACCTGAGCGAAGGTGCCGGGCATCGTGTCGGTTCCGATGCGGCCGTCGGTCGGGGCCACGGCTCCGAAGCGACCCTTGGGTTCCCACTTCTTGCCAGCCGACTTGGCCTGACCTCCGCCACCGAGAAGACCGGCTCCCGCCAACTTCTCAGCTCCGACCGCGAGGCCCATCTTCACTTCGCCGGACTTCACGGCCATGATCGCAGTGCGCAGTGCCGTGGCGCCGGTGGCGCAGGCGTTCGACACGTTGTACACCGGTATACCGGTCTGGCCGATCTGCTTCTGCAGTTGCTGGCCGAAGCCGCCCGAGCCCATGAGGTTTCCGGCCGCCAGGACTCCCATGTCGCGCATCGACACACCGGCATCGCGGAGTGCGGCCATTGCGGCATCGGCACCGAGGTCGACGATGTCCTTGTCGGTGTGCTTGCCGAACTTGGTCATCGCGATTCCGAGGATCCAGATGTCGTCGGTTGCCATGTCGTCTCTCTTTCGTCGAGCTGAGTCGTCAGTCGTGGGTCGTGGATCGGGTGTCGTTAGTGGGAAGAGTACAAAGCCGGAATCACGCCGGTTCGAAACCGAAGCCGATGGCTTCGAGTCCATCGTCGTCGGCTCCCAAGCTGAAGGTGGTCAGCTTGACCTTCATTCCGAGCTTCACCTTGTCGGGGGTCGGGTCGACATTGATGATGTTGCCCCGCACCGAGGTGCCACCGCACTTGACGGTGGCGGCCACGAACGGGACCGGGATTCCGGGAGCGGCCAAGGCCACGATCGTGAAGGACGAGACTTCGCCCTCGGTCGGCACGTCGACGGCGCGGAATTCGGTGGCGAAGCAACTCGCGCAGGCATTGCGACGATCGAAGAAACGGGCACCGCACGACGTGCACTCGTTCGCCACGAGATGGGGCGTGGGGTCGAGCTTGAGGTACGAGACGTGGGCGATCTTCTGGGACATCGCACTCCTTTTCGAGAACGCTACGAGTCAGCACCCTACGACTCGGCGACCAGGCTCAGGAATTCGAGCCGACTCCCCACGACCCGAAGTGCGTGACCTCGGCGAGCGGTCGCCGAGATCGGCGGGAGCCGGTTCCGGTCGGTTGGTCGTCGTGATGCCGCTCGCCGATGGCGACGGCACCGACACAATCGACGTGGTCCGGTACAC
>VERK01000191.1 GCA_018882725.1 Actinomycetota bacterium
CCTCCGCGAGGAACGAGTTCGAGTCGTCATCGCCGCTGTCGCCCAGCAGCGCCACCAGCAGGCCCGCGGCCGCGCGGGGCTGGGCGCAGCACTGCTCGACCCACGCGAGGACCACCGCGGGCACCTCCTCCGGCTCGGAGGCGGCGACCACGACGATGTCCGCCTCGGCCGCCTGCCGCGGGCTGAGCGGCGGCCAGTCGGAACGCCCCGTGCACGATGAACCCGAGCATGCTCGTGGTTCCGATCACGGCACCGGTGGTCGCCGATTCGAGGGCGGCGATGTCGGGCACCACCGTGGCCAGTCGATCGGCGGCTGCCTCCAGAACGGCAGCTCGTTCGACGTCGGTTCGACCCGACCAGGCGCCGCTGGCGTGCACGTTCCACGCCGCGACCAAAGCACTCTCGATGGACGCCGCTGAAGCCTCGCGTTGCACTTGTTCGGATCGGCCATCACTCGAATGCTCGATCCACTCGTTGCGTTCGGACCCCGCTGCGATCCAGGCGCCAGCAACCAAGTCGGTCTGTTCGGGAAGCACGACGCGAGTCATGATGACTTTCCTTTCGCCGCGTAGATGTCGACCTCGGAGCGCAGATCGTGCACGGGCCCATCGACGCCGCGCGGATCGAGGCCATGGCGTTGCGACGTGTCGGCCGAGATGCGATGACCCCTCACCATCAAGAACCGACGCAGTGCGCCATTGCGCCACAACACGGTGTGCCGCCAACGCCGATCTCCGTCGATTCGGATGAAATCCGGTTCGGCGTAGCGCTGGATCGCTTCGGCCGCCACGGTGTCGGCCACGAACCACAGCGCGCCAGGGCCTTGTGACACGCCCACGATGCGCGGGGCGCCTGGACCGAGGGGCACGAACTCGAGCACGTCATCCTTCACCGTTGCCTCGAAGGTGCGGACCGCCTGTTCACGCCCCGACAGAACAACGGTCGTCTGCGCGAAACGGGTGCCATCGAAGTCGATGTACACCAACACTTCATATGGAAACGCACCTGGAACACCGCCATGCGGATCGTGACTGATGGCCGCACCGTTCTCGTCGACGGCTGACAGTTCTTCACGCCACACGCCACGCAGCGAGTGCAGGTTGTCGATCAGCGTCGACACGTCAGCCCTTGGCCCCGAACTGAGTCGATTCGGCTCCGCTCACGAGGAGCGATGCCGCTTCGAGGCGGCCCTTCTCGGCCGGAAAGGCCTGCACGAGTCCCATCGACAGATCGCGGAGTCCGCGCGCGACCACACCGCTGTTGCCGGTGTTCGACGTGCCGCAGGCCTTCATCGCGCACACGCCGACCGCGAACGCCGCGTCGGCCACGGTCCCTTTGGCCAGACGCCATTGGCGAACGACATCGGGTTTGGGCAGAAGCGGTGGCTCACTGGTCTCGAGGTCGACTTGTCGACGCAACCACAAGGTGGCCGTGTCGAGATGCATGCGCATCTCGCCGATCAACTGCTGCTGGAACGGCGCAGTTCCGATCGGTGCTCCCGAGTCGGAGAACGTCGTGGTGGTGAGATGCTTCAACGCCCAGTCGTACACCGAACAGGCCGCACCGAGATACACCGCCGTGCCTGCCACTTGACTCCCGACGAAACTGCCCCGGCTCATCTGCATCATCCGCACGAACGCACCCGGAATGGCCAGTGAATCGACGGCCGGCACGAACACGTCGTTCAACACGATGCCGTGGGTTGCGGTGGCTCGCATACCGATCGCGTCCCACTTGGTTCGTTCGCTCACTCCGGGCGCTTTCGGATCGACGATGAAGACCGCGAGCGATTCAGCCGTCGCGCCGCCGCCGAGCGACGCCGTCACGAGATAACGGCCAGCCACACCGGTGGCGCAACCGAACGACTTCACTCCGTTGAGCACCCATCCCTTCTCGCCACCACGCGTGGTCGGTTCAGCCGTGGTGGAGATCAAGATGTTGGCGCTCGACGATTTCACCGACTCCGATGCGAAGTTGGCCAGCCACACTCGGTCCCGCCCCATGAGTGCGAGCACTCGTTCGGCGAAGGCCGCGACCGTGCCGCGCTCGTCGGTGTCGAAGAGTCCGGCCTCCAGCGCTTCGAGCGCGAGCAATCCGCGAGACGCCGAGCTGCAATGGAAGAAATACGACAACGCGGTCGAGGGACAGGCGGTACCCATGGCGAAGGTCGCGCCCACGAGATCGCGTAATCCTCCGCCGAGTCCGCCGAATTTCTCCGGCACCACCAAGCCCATGAGTCCGGCCTCGGCCAGAGTCGTCACATGAGCCATCGGGAATTCGGCCCGTCGATCGGCTTCCTCGGCGGCGGCCGCCAGTGCCGGAAGAACCGAGTCGACGCGACGCGCTCGCGCTTCTTCGGCCGGGGTCAGAGTGTCGAACAGACGACTTGCCACGCTCATGTCGATCCTCCCAGGTGAGCCAGCGCGTCATCCATCGTCACGACATCGGCGTACTTCGCCTGCAGATCGAACAAGTTGGAGTCGTGCGGCCGCGGGTCGCGATCGGCGCACGCCTCGGCCACCACGATCGGAACGAATCCGTGCTGCAAGGCGTCGAGGGCCGACGCGCGCACGCATCCGCTGGTCGAAACACCAGCGATCACGACCGTGTCGACTCCCAACGCATTGAGCGTGGCGGCGAGCGACGTACCGAAGAAGGCTGATGCATACTGCTTGGTGACGATCACGTCGCCCGTCGTCGGACGCACGAGATCGGTGAACTCGGCCAAGGGGTTGCCGGCTTCGAAGCACCGAAGGGCCGGAACCTTGCGGAAGAAGTGACCACCGTCGACTCCCCCGGCGGCGTACTCGACACGCGTGAACACCACTGGACGTCCTTGGCGACGAGCGACGGTGGCGAGCCGATCGGCGTTGCGGTAGGCGTCGGCCGCGGCCGCCGCGTACAACGGCGCCTGGTCGTCGACGTAAGCGCGACACATGTCGACCACGAGAAGCGCGGGTCGCGAACCCCAACCGAGTCGAGTTCCGAAACCGGCCTGCAAGTAATCGGCCTGCAAATCGCTCATGCTGACATCCTCACAAGTGGCTCCTCACGGCGTCGAGCATGGCCGTTCGGCGCACACGCTCACGATGACGTTCGGGATCGGCCGCCGCCGCAGCCAGATCGGCGTGCATGGCGGCGCGCTTGACCGGATCGGGTTCACGCAACACCAGCCAGTTGGCATGGCTGTCCGCTTGCACGTACTGCACCGCTACTTCGCGCCGCAGCCGGTCGAATTCGTCGAGCCCGGTCTCGGGTCCTCCTCGCCACACCTCGGCCAGCCGACGGCCGGCCGACAGAGCGTCTTGGACACCCGAGTTCATTCCCATACCCCCGAGTGGCGAGTTCTGATGGGCGGCATCACCGATGATGAGAAGCCGACCCCACCGCATGGCATCCACCACTGCTCGCTTCACCGTGTACACCGAGGTGGCCAGAATCGTCCACGAGCGATCGTCACCGGTGATTCCGCGCATGCACTCGACCACGAGCTCGTCGGACGCCTCACCTTCGGGATGCGGATGATCGGCCACCAACGGGAACAGGATTCGCCAATGATCAGGAGTCCGCAGCAACACGAGCCACTGTTCGGGGTCGGCCACGTAGTTGACGTTCTCGATGTCGGGGAAGATCGCGGTCAGATCGTCGGCGATCGAGACCACCAAGAACTTCTCGGGGTACACGTCTTCGTGTAGCGCCACGCCAGCCGTGCGGCGCACCGCCGAATGGGCCCCATCAGCCGCGATGAGCCACGGGCATTCGATGTCGACAATTCCCTCGGAAGTGCCGACCACCACGGTCGCCGCCTCGTCAGCCAACCTGCGCACACCGTGCACCCGATGATCCATCCGGATCTCGCAGTCCCAGTCACCGCGTCGGTGGCCTTCGCGTATGTGATCGGCGATGATCGCCGCCACTTTGTTCTGCTCGAGTTGGATCCGAAACGGAAACGAGGTCTCGGCATCGAGATGCGAGAGATCGAACGTGGCCACCGGACCGTGTCGCCGGTCGCGGAACTGTGTACGAGGCGCTTTGAGTCCGCGCGCAAGGATGGGCTCGATCACGCCGAGTGAGGCCAAGATCTCGAGCGTGGGCGGATG
>VERK01000192.1 GCA_018882725.1 Actinomycetota bacterium
TGCTCATGGACGAACCCTGCCACAGCACGGCTCGTCGTCGAGAGTCGGGGAGGGGGGATTTGAACCCCCGACCTCCTGCACCCAAAGCAGGAACGCTACCACTGCGCCACTCCCCGGTCACCGAGATGCTACCGGCCGCTCCCTTACGATCGAGAGCGTGACCGCTGTCGTCGTGGTGATCGTCGTGTGGGCGTTGTCACTCGTGGTCATCGCCCGACTCGTACGTCGTCGTTCGATGCAGGAGAAGAAGCGGCGCGACACCTTGATTCGCGCTCTTGTCGACACGTCGCCCGGTGTGTCCCTGGTCTTCGACGCGAAGCGACGTGTCGTGGCGGCCAACGAGGAGATCCGTCGTCACTCTGGTGGGTCACCGAGCGGTCGTTCGGTGGTCGACGCATTGGGCGTGGCCGATGATTCGGTGGCTGTCAAAGTTCTCGACGACGTGATGTCCACCGTTCTCGCCGGTGAGTCGGCATCGGCCGAGTTGCCCGACGAAGAAGACGATGGTTCGATGAGGATTCTCGAGATCGAGGGTCGACCTCTGGAAGGCGGGCAAGGCTTCCTCCAAGTGAACGATGCGACCGAACGACGTGAACGAGCGATGCGGTCGGCTCAGTCGGAGCGCATGGAGGCGCTCGGCGCGCTGGCGGGTGGTTTGGCTCACGACTTCAACAATCTGCTCTTCGTCACCCTGGGCAACTTGCAGTTGATGGCCACCAACGATGTCGTCGTGAACGACGAGAAGCTGTCGAAGTTCGTGTCGCGTTCGGTGTCGGCAGTGGAGCGCGGGGCCGAGATCACCAAGTCGCTGCTCGCGGTCGCGCGGAGCCAACCGCTCGAGGAGAGCGCGGTCACCCTGGCTGATCTGGTCAAGGGGATCCTTCCGCTGGTTCGGCAAGCCTTGGGTGCTGGACGCACGGTCGCGGTCGATATCCCCGATCAGTCGGTTCAGTTGATGCTCGATGCCGGTCGGCTTTCTTCGTGCATTTTGAATCTCGCCTTCAATGCCCGCGATGCCATGGGACCCAACGGCACCCTCACGATCGCGGCCCACCGCGTCGACGAACTCGATCCGTCGTGGGGCCTCACGGGTTCGTTCATTCGCCTGTCGATCACCGACGATGGATCGGGGATGAGCGAGGACGTCGTCGCTCGAGCCTTCGAACCGTTCTTCACCACGAAGAAGCCAGGCAGTGGAACGGGTCTCGGATTGGCGACGGTGTATGCCTTCGCGCGTCAGACCGGCGGGACCGCAACTCTCAGCAGCCGCCTCGGTGTGGGAACCACGGTGTCGCTCGTCCTTCCCGTGCACGACCCGTCCGACGCCGAAGCGGCCAGTGTGCCGCGCCGTCGTGCCGGACGACGAGTGGTCGTGGCCGATGACGAGCAGTCGTTGGCCGAACTCGTCGCGTCGTGGCTGATCGACGTCGGAGTCGACGCTCGATTCGCGACCTCACCCAAGTCGGCGCTCGAACTCGTGGAAGAGTTCGCTCCCGACGTCTTGGTCTCCGACGCGAACTTCGGCGAGGAGATCGACGGCATCGAGTTGGCCAAACTCGCGACCGCGATTCAGCCCGATCTGGCCGTGATCTTCATGACGGGCTACAGCTCGAGCATGCGCACTCTGCAGGAACTCGGAGAGCGAACCTTGGCCAAACCCTTCTCGCGTGACGACCTGTACGGTGCGCTCATGCCGTATCTCGCCGAGGCCAGTGATGTCTGAGTCTCCGCGCGTCTTGGTGATCGACGACGAGCCGGCGATCTGCGAGCTCATCGAAGCCGTCGCGGAATCAGCCGGCTTCTCCGTTCGCACCGCGAGTTCGCCCGCGGAGATCGAAGAGTCGATTCAGGGCCGTTTCGATCTGGTCGTGCTCGATTTGTCTCTCGGTGAGCTCGACGGCATCGAAGTGATGAGCCGTCTCGGAACAACGCATCGCGGCCTGCCCGTGATCCTCGTGAGTGGTGCCGACGAAACTCTCATCACCACGGCTGGCCGCATCGCCGAGATGCATCGCCTGCGTGTGATCGCCACGTTCGCCAAGCCCTTCTCGCTCGATCTGCTTCGCTCGGCGATGCTCGAGTGGACGCACGTCGCCAACGAGCGCATCGACCCGACCGGTCCGCGCCTGCGGATCGACGACGAGGCGTTGTTCGACCCCGAGTTCATGCACCTCGTGTACCAGCCGAAGGTGTCGGTCTCGACGGGCGACGTGGTGGGCGTGGAGGCCCTCGTGCGCTGGCGGCACCCCGACAAAGGAGACGTGTCGCCCGCCGCATACGTGGCTCTGGTGGAGGATCTCGGCCGTACGTCCGAATTGCTCGATGCGATCATGACCATGGCCGCCCACGATCGTTTTCGATACCGCGCCTTGGCGTCGATGCCCGATGTCTCGCTCAACATCTCGGTTCTCGATCTCGACGACGACGAGTTGCCTCGCCGTGCGCAGCGAATTCTCACCACCACCTCGCCGGCAGAGTCGTGGACCTTCGAAGTCACCGAGACCACGCCGATTCCCGACCTGACTCCAACCGTTGCAGTTCTCACCCGATTGCGATTGGCCGGATTCAAGTTGGCCGTCGACGACTTCGGCACCGGAACGAGCAACTACGAGCGACTTCTGGTGGCGCCGTTCACCGAATTGAAGATCGATCGTGCCATGGTGAGCCGTCTCGATGCCTCGGCGGCCGAACCCGACGCGATGGTCCGATCGGGTGTCGACGTGGGCCACTCACTCGGACTCCAGGTGGTTGCCGAAGGTGTCGAGACCGTCGAGCAGTTCACGCTCATTCGAAGTCTCGGTTGCGACGCGGTTCAGGGCTACTTCGTGTCGGCCCCGGTGAAGCCAGTACAGATCGACGCGGCCCTCGACCGGTGGGCCGAGAACTTCGAAGTCCTCGGCCTCGACCGGTGAGAGCCGCGTCGTGAGAGCGACGAGAGTGGTTACGGAGTCACGATCAGAGCCGACACCATTCCGAACATGCCCTGCGGACCTTCGGCGTGGCTGAGGATGTGGCAGTGCCAAGCCCACACGCCAGGGTCGATCGCCTTGTACAGCACCGTGTAGCGCTCACCGGGTGAGACCCACAAGGTGTCGGTGGGCATCGGAACATCGAGGGGATGTCCGTCCTTGGCGATCACCCAGCCCACCGGTTGGTGGAGGTGCATCGGGTGACCCATCAGACCCTCGTTCTGGTAGTGAACCATCATCGTTTGCCCCAGTCGAAGTGTGTATGCCTCGGTGGCGGGGAACGACTTTCCGTTCAATGAGAGGCCGATGGCGCCAGAGTCATTGAGGACCATGGTGACTTCCTTGTCGACCCGGGTGTAGCCCTTGTCGATCATCGCTTGCGGGATCGGCATGGTCCCCACCATGAAGGCGCCGAACATTCCGTCTGGAATTTGGATCTGGGCGTCGTGGTGAGGATGGTAGATGCCGACGGCGGGCTCGAGAGTCGTGAATTCGTAGGTGAACGTCTCGCCGGGCATGACTGGCTTCTGCGTGTACGGGTCGACCCCGTCGTACTCGTTCGGTACTCGAATTCCGTGAAAGTGGATCGATGTCGATTCGGTGAGTTCGTTGGTGATGATCACGCGAACCTTGTCGCCTACCTCGACGCGGATCTCCGGGCCGGGAACCACCCCGTTGTACGTCTTGGCCTTGACGATCTTGCCCGGCTCGACCTCCCAGTCGGTCTCCTTCGCGGTCAGTCGAAACACCTTGGTTCCGTCGGCGTCGATCTCCGGTGCAAGGACCTGTCCTCCCTTTTCGCCCGTGGTCGCTGCTGGGTATGCCTTGGCTCGCAACTCCATGGCCTTGTCCATTTCCTGCCAGTTGGCGAAACCGTGCAGGGATCCCGATGCTGACGCGGCCGGAGATGATGTCGCTCCGGCCGCTGATGTGATCGTGAGCGTTGCGACCATCCCTGAACCGGCGTGCCCAGCGATCTCGCACAGAACGTCGAGGGCCCCTTCGTCCAACGTTCCGAGATCGAGTGTTTCGGTCTCACCACTCAAGAGATCAGCGGTCTTCTTTCCGAGAGTAGGAATCGAGAGGTTGTGGGCGATCGAACCGACGTTGGTC
>VERK01000021.1 GCA_018882725.1 Actinomycetota bacterium
GGTCAGAAGGACCCTCTGTCCGAATGGCAGCGTGAGGGCTACGAGATGTTCGGCGCGATGATGAAGGGAATCGCCCAGGACTTCGTGCGTTACGTCATGCACGTTCAGGTCGTGCGCAACGACGCTCCCGACATCGCCGTCAAGAACGTTCAGCAGACCAAGTCGGATGCGCCGGCTCCGATGCCGACCGATCTTCCGGCGGCCCCCGCCGCTCCGGCGCCCACCAAGCAGCAGACCGTCGTGAAGGACGAGTTCTCGAAGACGCCGCGCAACGCGCCGTGTCCCTGTGGTTCGGGCAAGAAGTTCAAGATGTGCCACGGCGCCAATTGACGGCCCACCATGCGCGACTTCACTGACGATCTACGCGATGTCTCGCGTCGCCTTTCCGAGGCTCGCGGTTATCTGCGCGTCGACGAGTTGCGTGCGCGTATCGCCGAACTCGAGATCGAAATCTCGCGTCCCGACCTGTGGGACGATCAGGATCGGGCCAAGCGACTGAATGCCGAGTACGCCAATGGCAAGGGCGACCTCGATCAGTACGACAAGCTCGCCGGAGACCTGGAAGATGCCGAGGTTCTCCACGAGCTGGCTCGCGAAGTGGATGACGAGAGCCAGGAGCCCGACATCCAGTCGGCCATCGAGTCGATCTCGCAGCGTCTCGATGGTCTCGAGTTGCGCAGCCTCTTCACCGGTGAGCACGACGAGGTCGATTGCATCGTGCACATCAACACCAAGGATGGTGGGGTCGACGCCCAGGATTGGAGCGAGGTCCTGTTGCGCATGTACTCCCGCTGGGCCGAGCGTCGAGGCTTCGACATCGAAATCGACGACGTCTCACCCGGAACCGAAGCCGGAATCATGTCGGCCGAGTTCACGATCAAGGGACGCTATGCCTACGGACTCATGACCTCCGAACGCGGGACCCATCGTCTCGTTCGCATCAGTCCGTTCGACAACCAGGGTCGTCGCCAGACGAGTTTCTCGGCTGTGCAGGTGTGGCCGGTCATGGACGATCCCGATGTCGAGATCAATGAGAGCGACATTCGCATGGAAGTGTTCCGCGCGTCGGGCGCCGGCGGACAGCACGTGAACAAGACGTCATCGGCCGTACGTCTGATTCACGAACCCACTGGTCTCGTGGCGTCGTCGCAAGAAGAACGCAGCCAACTTCAGAACCGCGAGAAGGCGATGAACCGTCTGCGCGCAATGGTCGCGGCCAAGATCGAAGAAGAACATCAGGCCGAACTCGATCGCATCGCCGGAAAACAGGCAACCGTGGGTTGGGGCAGCCAGATCCGCAGCTACGTGTTGCAGCCGTATCAGATGGTGAAAGATCTGCGCACCGAAGTCGAGACGAGCAGTGTCGAGGCGGTTCTCGACGGAGATCTCGATCGATTCATGGAGGGTTACCTGCGCTGGCGTCGCGCGGGTGACCAGAACTGAAATCAGCCCACTGGTAACCTGGCGATTCTGCGGGGACAACCATGATCAGGCTCGAGAGCGTCACCAAGTCGTACAGCAGCGATGTCATCGCCGTGCGCGACGCATCCTTCGAAATCGCCAAGGGCGAGTTCGTCTTTCTCGTGGGCCCGTCGGGTTCGGGCAAGTCCACTCTGTTGCGGCTCATGAACCGACAGGAGCAGCCCGAACGGGGCACGGTGTGGGTCGCGGGCAAAGACATCAACGACATGCCCGAGTCGAAGGTGCCGTATCTCCGCCGCACCATCGGCAACATCTTCCAGGACTACAAACTCCTGCCCAACAAGACGGTCTTCGAGAACGTCGCGTTCGCCCTCGAAGTGATCGGCCGGCCACGTCACGTCATCCGCCAGCAGGTTCCGGCCGTGCTCGAGTTGGTCGGCCTGGCCGACAAGGAAGATCGCTTCCCGCACCAGTTATCGGGTGGTGAACAGCAGCGCGTCTCCATCGCGCGAGCCTTCGTGAATCGGCCGCTCATCTTGTTGGCCGACGAACCCACCGGAAACCTCGACCCCGGAACGGGTGAGGGCATCATGCGTCTGCTCGACCGCATCAATTCCACCGGAACCACCGTGGTCATGGCCACCCACGACACCCGCGTCGTCAACATGATGCGTCGCCGTGTGGTCCAGCTCGATCGCGGTGTGATCGTCCGCGACCAAGAACGCGGGGTCTACGACTGATGCTGTCCCGAATCAGTTACGCCCTCCGCGAAACGGCGGCCGGCTTCCGGCGCAACGTGACGCTCACGGCCGCCGCCATCATCACGTCGGCTGTCTCGTTGCTGCTGGTCGGCACCACCTTTCTCATCCAGCGGGCCTTCGACAATCTGCTCACACGCTGGAAGGGCGATGTCGAACTCATCGTCTACGTCCGTTCCGACGCCACGCCCGAGCAGGTTCAACTCATCGAGGGCGCACTCAAGTCGCAGCCCTCCATCATCGACGTCGATCGACTTCGCTATCTCAACCAGGCCGAGAGTTACGCCGAAGCCGAGCGCCTGTTCGCGGGCGACCCCGGAACACTTCGACTCCTCACTCCCGAGAACATCCCATCCCAGTTCAAAGTCGTGCCGATCGCCGAAGATTCTGCGCTGGTGCGCGAACTGGGGGAGCAGTTCCGACAATTGGCCGGCGTGAAGGAAGTGGCCTACGCCCAAGACGTGTTCGACGTGGTGTCGAGAGTGTCGCATTTCATTCGCGTGGCCACCACCGCCATGTCGATCATCCTGCTCGTGGTCGCAGTGGGTCTCATCTGGAACACCATTCGAACCGCCATGTTCGCCCGTCGACGAGAGATCGAAGTCATGAAACTGGTCGGCGCCACCAACTGGTTCATCCGAATCCCGTTCATGCTCGAAGGGCTCGTGCAGGGCCTGGTCGGCGGCATCCTGTCGTGTTTGGGTCTCTGGGGTCTCAACACCGCCTGGACCAACGCGGTCAGCGACTTCAACGACACCGAGTTGGCGGCCCTCGTCGTGACCGACGGATACGCGAGTTGGATCATGGTGCTTCTGCTCGGAATCGGTGCGCTGGCTGGTGCCATCGGTTCGGGTATCGCGGCCTCGCGATTCCTCGACGTCTGACGCTCGATCGGCGACCGTTCCCGGTTGCTGATTAGGGTCCAGACGTGAACTTCAACGAGATCCAGTACTCCGTCGACGGCCCGGTGGCGACCATCACGCTTCACCGCCCCGACAAGATGAACGCCTTCACCAACACGATGTTGAAGGAGATCATCGCCGCCTTCGACCTCACCGACGCCGACGACTCGGTTCGCGCAGTGATCGTCACCGGCTCGGGCAAGGCTTTCTGCGCCGGCGCCGATTTGTCCGGAGGAGGTGAGACGTTCGCCAAGGGTGGCAGTGACGTCTCGGCTCGATCGGGTGTCGTACGCGACGGCGGAGGTCTCGTCACCTTGCGCATCTTCGAGAGCAAGAAGCCGGTCATCGGCGCCATCAACGGAGCGGCCGTCGGAGTGGGCGTCACGATGACGCTGCCCATGGACATTCGTTTGGCGAGCGAGCACGCCAAGTTCGGCTTCGTGTTCGCCAAGCGCGGCATCGTGCCGGAGGCCGCCAGCAGCTGGTTCCTGCCGCGCATCGTCGGAATCTCGCAGGCGGCCGAGTGGTGCTACACCGGCCGCATCCTCACGGCCCGGGAGGCGCTCGATGGCCGTCTCGTGCGCAGCGTGCACGCCGCTGACGATCTGCTTCCGGCCGCACGCGCCATCGCGATGGAGATCGCCAGTGGCACCGCACCGGTGTCGGTGGCTCTCACGAGGCAAATGTTGTGGCGCATGCTCGGGGCCGATCACCCGATGGAAGCGCACCGCGTCGACTCGCGCGCCATCAATTCGCGCGGGGCCAGTGACGATGCGCGCGAAGGTGTTCTGAGTTTCCTCGAGAAGCGCCCGGCCGAGTTCCCGGTGAAGGTCAGCGACGGCCTGCCCGACGTTTTCCCCGATTGGGAGAACCCTTCGTTCTCGTGAGCGACGAATCCCTCTACGACCGGGTTGGCGGGTTGCCCTTCTTCGAGCGACTCGTCGACGAGTTCTACGCAGGGGTGGTGACCGACGAGGTGTTGTGGCCGCTCTATCCCGATCAATCCGATCTCGAAGGCGCGAAACATCGACTGGCGTTGTTCCTCGCGCATTACTGGGGTGGCCTCACCACGTATCTCGAAGAACGAGGCCACCCGCGATTGCGTATGCGACACATGGGATTCGTGGTCGGGCCGCGTGAACGAGACCGGTGGCTGGTGCACATGGCCGCGGCACTCGACCGCGTGTGCACCGACGACGAAGCCCGGGCCGAGATGACCGCTTACTTCGTGAAGGCGGCCGAGCACCTACGCAACGACACCGGCCTGCCCATCAGCAGCCCACGCTGAACGAATCAGCTGAAGACGACGGTCTTGCGTCCGTACACCAAGACGCGGTGTTCGAGGTGGGCTCGAACGGCGCGCGCCAACACGATCGTCTCGAGGTCGCGGCCCTTGCGTGTGAGTTCGGGGACAGAATCGCGGTGGGTCACCCGAGTGACTTCTTGATCGAGGACCGGACCCTCGTCGAGTTCTTCGGTGACGTAGTGCGCGGTTGCGCCGATGATCTTCACGCCGCGATCGTGGGCCTGGCGATACGGATTGGCTCCGATGAAGGCCGGAAGGAACGAGTGGTGGATGTTGATGATCCGGGCCGGGAACGCCTCGACCAGCGCAGGGGACAGGATCTGCATGTAGCGGGCCAGTACCACCAGGTCGACGTCGTACGACCGCAACGTGTCGAGGACCTTGGCTTCCTGAGCGACCTTGGTCTCGGGCGTGACCGGGAGGTGGACGTACGGCACGCCCATGTGCTCGACGAGATCGGCGTGGTCGGGATGGTTGTCGATCACGGCGACCACATCGGCCGGAAGTTCGCCCGAACGCCAACGTGTGAGCAAGTCGAACAGACAGTGCGGTTGCTTGCTGGCCATGATCGCCACGCGAGGACGCACGTCAGTGAACTTCAAGTCGGCGGTCATACCGAATCGACTGGCCACCGAGTCGAAGGCCGCGCGGATCTGATCGCGGGGGAGATCGAATCCGTCGATCTCGAATTCGACGCGCTGGAAGAAGACTTTCTCGACGTCGTCGGTGTGCTGCTCGGCGTGGACGATGTTGCCGTTGTGAGAGGCGATGAAATCGGCCACGGCCGCGACCACACCCCGCTGATCAGGGCACGAAAGAAGGAGAACTCCGGTCGCGGTCACCCCGAGAGTCTGCTGGATTTGTGTACCGATCCCACCTCCCCGAGAATCGTGAGGTGCTCCAGGACGAACCGTCGCTCGTGATCCGGTCGGCTGGAACGTTGCTCGACGAACGGGCCGTGATGTATCCGACTCTGAAGGTCGATGCGACCGATCGCCCCGACGTGGCGGTGCTTCCCGAGCTCGTCGCCCGGGAAGGCGTGGGCGATCTGAACACCGCAGCCGACGTGGCGCTCCTGCCCGACGGACGGCGAGTCGTTCGACTCCGCGTGTCGATGACGACTCCGGCCGTCGTCTCGTGGACGGTCGCTCTCCTGCTTCCGGCCTACACCGACTTGTTGCGTCTGGCCGCCGACACCGGATGCCTGGTGTTCGCCTTCACGGTCGGCGGTGACGACGGCAGCGAGCGCGGCTGGCTCGGAGTCGACATCGACTCCGAGGCCCTGCGCTCAGTCGTCGACTTCGGCGCCTGAACGCGTGATGAGCGCGTAACACGCCACGGCAGCAGCCGCCGCGACGTTGAGCGAGTCGACTCCGTCGCTCATGGGGATGCGCACCCGATGATCGACGGCGTTCATCAGTCGTTCGCTCAGGCCGTCGCGTTCGGATCCCATCACCAGCGCGAGTCGTCCGCGGGCGTGGCGAGAGGCATCGTCGAGGTCGATGGAGTCGGGGGCGGGTGTCAGCCCGAACGACGTGAAGCCAATGGATTTCAAGGTGGCGAGAGCCTCGACCGGAGAGTCGACGCGCGCAGTCGGCAGCGACAACGCGGTTCCCATCGACACGCGCAGTGCGCGTCGCGACAAGGGGTCAGCCGAATTGCGGTCGAGGATCAGACCCTGCGCACCGAGAGCGACTGCGCTACGCACGATGGCCCCGACGTTCGTCGGGTTGTCGACGTCTTCGAGAACCAACACCTGTCGAGCACGCTCGACGACGTCGTCGAGCGATCGAGGCGACGGTCGTTCGAACAGTGCGATCACGTCGAGCGCGACCCCCAGACCGGTGAGCATCCGCCGAGCTTCGCTGGTGGCGGCGAACACGGGGACCTCGTCCCCGACCAGATCGCACACACGTGCCGGTTCGTCGGCGTCGGTGAGTACCGCTTGTACCCGACACCCGGCAGCCAGTGCTCGTTCGACCACCAGGTCACCTTCGGCGACGAACGACCCGGCGGCCACTCGCTCGAGTTCGTGAAACGGCATGTTCTTGGTGACGCGGGCCGGAATCCGTCGCGGCCGGAGTTCGCGTTCGCGCAACCGGAACTGATCGAGTCGGGGATCGTCGGGCGAATCGACGAGGACGAAGCGATCGCTCATGCCGCTGCGCAAAAAGGGTCAGTAGTACCAGGGGAAGGGCGACCAGTCGGGGTCGCGCTTCTCGAGGAACGACTGACGCCCCTCCTGGGCCTCGTCGGTCATGTAGGCGAGGCGAGTGGCCTCGCCCGCGAACACCTGCTGGCCCACCAGTCCGTCATCGATGAGGTTGAACGAGAACTTCAGCATGCGTTGAGCGGTGGGGCTCTTGCCGTTGATCTCGGCGGCCCACTGCAGAGCGGTGGCCTCGAGTTCGGCGTGTGGAACCACGGCGTTCACCATTCCCATGCGATGTGCATCGTCGGCCGAATACTCGCGACCGAGGAAGAAGATCTCGCGCGCGAACTTCTGACCCACTTGGCGGGCGAGGTAGGCCGAACCGAATCCACCATCGAAACTGGCGACGTCGGCGTCGGTCTGCTTGAACCGCGCGTGCTCACGGCTTGCGATGGTGAGATCGGAGACGACGTGGAGACTGTGGCCGCCGCCGGCCGCCCAGCCAGGAACCACGCAGATGACCACCTTGGGCATGAAGCGGATGAGGCGCTGCACCTCGAGAATGTGCAGTCGTCCACTCTTGCCGGCATCGATGGTCTCGGCGGTGTCGCCCTCGGCGTACTTGTAGCCGTCGCGGCCGCGAATGCGTTGATCACCGCCACTTCAAAATGCCCACCCGCCGTCGCGCGGTGACGGGCCGTTCCCGGTGAGGAGGACGCAACCCACGTCGGTGCTCTGACGAGCGTGCTCCAGTGCGGTGAACAACTCGTCGACCGTGTGCGGGCGGAACGCGTTGCGAACCTCGGGGCGATTGAAGGCCACGCGGACGGTGCCGTGCGCCTTGGCCCGATGGTAGGTGATGTCGGTGAACGAGAAGCCCGGGACCGTGGTCCACTGGGACGGGTCGAAGATGTCCGAAACCTGGGTCGCAGTCACAGCCCTATCGTGCCAGCGAGGGAACGAAAAACACCCGCCCGCGGACGGAAATCCGTCGCAGGCGGGTGTTTCGACGAACTGATCAGGCGCCGAACTTGGGGCGGGTGTCGGTCATGAGCATGGCGCAACTCTGCACGCGGATGATGAATTGGTGCGTCTTCATCACGAAGTCGAAGAGACCGCGGGGATGACGACCGGTGATCACGATGGCGAACCATGCGAGAACGGTGTAAACGGTCGCGCCGATGAGCACGAAGATGCTGATGATGAGCGACGGGATGAGCCAGATGATCCGAAAGAAGTTGGTCAGGCGGTTGGCCTGCTCGGAGTACTCGAACGAGTACGACGTGGGTTCGCCCTTCGGCTCGGGCCCGATGTTCGGCCACTTGTCGAACATCACGCTGTAGTAACCCCAGACGCGTGACGCATAGCCGAGCCAGGCGTTCTGGAGATTCCAGATTCCCTGGTTGCGCTTGCCGGTGAACAGCACGATGACCCACTGGAAGAAGGTGAGGACTTGAACCAGATACTGCCAGGCCTGAACCAGGATCATGTGCGGGATGATCAGGATCATTCGGAACAGGTTCGAGACTCTGCTGCGCTGTTCGGAGTACTCGATGGTGAATAGGGCCTGGGTCATGTGATCGTCCTCGTTTCGTAGTGACGACGTTCACGCTATGAACTTTCACCTCGCGAAGTCACGCATGGGGTGACGACACCATCGCGCACCGAATCGGTACCTTGACCGTCGCTCATGTTTCGACGACTGGTGACAGACCGACATGTTCTCGCTGCTGGTGCGGCGCTGGTTCTCGTCGCCTGTTCGGCGGCCGAGGCCGAGACGTCGTCGTCATTGCCCGCTTCCATCGCAGCGATCGCCCCGTCCTCATCCGAGGCGGCAACGACAACGAGCACGAGCACGACGTCCACATCCACGACCACCGTGCCTCCAGCCACGACGACCACGACCACGTTGGCGGTTCCACTGCTCGATCGGGCCATCGCGGCGGTCGGCTCGCGTGACGGCGAAGAGACCGTCCGCGTGCAGCAGCGCTTGCTCGAAGCTGGATTCTGGCTGGTGGCCGTCGACGGCGATTACGGCCACACCACCAAGCAAGCAGTGATGGCGTTTCAGAAGTACTACGGATTGAAAGCCACCGGAAAAGTCGACGAAAACACCGCCCTCGCGCTGACGCAAGTATCCACGTGGCCTCAGGCCCGTTCGACCGATCAGGGCACTGTCGTGGAAGTCGACAAGGATCGCCAGGTCTTGATGATCGTCGTCAACGGTCGCGTGCTCTGGGTGCTCAACACGTCGACCGGAAGTGGTCAGTGGTTCCTCGAACAGAACCAGAAAGATCTCACCAAGTGGGAGTTAGGGCGATCGATCACCGATTCGGGTCGCTTCAAGATCAATCGTGAACGCTCGAACGGCTGGTGGGCCGGTGACCTCGGCGAGATCTATCGTCCCAAGTACTTCAACGGCGGAATCGCGATCCACGGATCACGAAGCATTCCCAACTACCCGGCTTCGCACGGATGCGTTCGTGTGAGCACGGCGGCCATGGACATGATCTGGGAAACGGGCATCCTGCCGAAGGGAACACCAGTGTGGGTATACGGAAACGACATCGAGGCCGAGAACGAAAAGCCCGAGATGCCGACGACCACGACGTCGACCAGCGTGCCTGCTCTCGAGTCGACGACCAGTGTCGTCGCTCCGTAGTCGAGCGCGTCAGTAGCGCTCGAGAATGGCGGCGTACGAATCGAGTGCCTTGAGAGCAGCCGCCTCGGATGTGGGGGGCAAGCCGAGCACACAGCGCCCGAAGCCCATCTCGGCGTAGGCGTCGATCGTCGCCGGGTCACCGGGGCAGCCGAACACGCCGAGATCGAGATCGGAACGGGCGCGCCCGGCGGCGTCCCAGGCCTCGTGGAGCAGAGGCAGCTTCTCGGCGATGTCGCGGCGACCGTGAATGGGCATCCAGCCGTCGCAGTACTCGGCCACGTGGCGGAACGTCACCGGACCGCCCGCACCTCCCATGAGGATCGGCGGGTGCGGTTTGCGCGCTGGCTTGGGCCAACTCCAACTAGGCGAGAACGACACGTGCTGGCCGGAGAACTCGCCGGCTTCCTTGGTCCAGAGTTCCTTCATCGCCAGGATCGTCTCGCGAACTCGTCCACGCCGAGTCGCGGGGTCGACACCGTGGTGTTCCATTTCGTCTTCGTTCCAGCCGACGCCGATACCGAAGGCGAAGCGACCATCCGAGAGGTAATCGACCGACGCAACCTGTTTGGCGAGCGTGATGGCATGGTGTTGGGCCACCAGTGAAACACCGGTGCCGAGGACGAGGTTCGTCGTCACCGCACCCGCCGCCGCCAGTGCGACGTACGGATCGAGTGTGCGCTTGTATTCCTCGGGCAACTCGCGCCCACCGGGCCAGGGGGTGCGACGGCTGGTGGGGATGTGCGTGTGCTCGGTGACCCAGAGCGATTCGAAGCCGCGGTCCTCGAGTTCGCGGGCCAGCCGATCGACTCGAATCGAGAGATCGGTCGGAAAGATCAGGGCTCCGATGCGCATGGCGACTCCTCTGTCGGGTTCGCTTCCACCGTAGTCGGGCACGACGAATACGCTCGAACGGTCAGAACGACGTGGGACGACAGCGGCGAGGACGAACATGAGTGAGTACATCCGATACACACGCGACGGCCGGATCGGCACGATCACGATCGATCGGCCGGCCAAGAAGAACGCCATGACCTTTGCGATGTTGGGCGACTTCATCGCGGCCGTTCACGACGCCAGTAACGACGAATCGACCGCAGTACTCATCGTGACCGGAGTGCCGGGAGCGTTCTGTGCCGGCACCGACCTGGCCGATCTGTCGACGATCCCGGGCGAACAGCGTGGACTGCGGGGCTCAGCCGAAGAGACCGACAAGTGGTGGCCCCTCGTGCAGTGCTCGAAACCCACCATCTGTGCGATCGACGGGCCGGCCGTGGGCATGGGCGCCGAGTTCACGTCACAGTGCGATCTGCGCATCGCCACCACCAACGCGCGATTCGCCTGGAACTTCGTGCACCGAGGCCTCGTTCCCGACACCGGCGCGGGCACCTGGCTCCTCCCGCGCATCATCGGTCTCCAGAACGCGTTGCGTTTGCTGTACACCGGTTCGATGATCGACGCACCCGAGGCGTTACGACTCGGTTACGTGCTCGACGTCGTCGAGCCCGCTCAATTGGCCGACCGAGTGCACGCATTGGCCGAGGCAGTGGCGGCCGGTTCTCCGCATTCGCATCGCCTCATCAAGTCGCTCGCGTACGAAGGTCTGACCGCATCGGTTCCCGAGCACATGGCCCGGCACACGGCTGCGATGGCCGCGAGTTTTCGCAGCGACGACCATCGTGAAGGCGTCGCGGCCTTCCTCGAGCGTCGTCCGGCACGATTCACCGGACGTTGACCGCGAATTCATCCCGCTTTTGACGGGGTGATGCGAGTCTCCGCCCGCGGATGCGAGATGATGTTGCCGTGCGCATCCTCCTGACCAATGACGACGGCATCGACTCGGTCGGCCTGCACATCCTCGCCCGGGCCATGAAGTCGTTCGGCGAGGTGGTGATCGCGGCACCCGATCGCGAGTTCTCCGGAGCCGGAGCCGCGCTCGGTGCCCTCCATCTCATCCAACCCGAAGTGCACAAAGCACATGTCGACGGAATCGACGAAGCCTGGGCCATCACCGGTCCGCCAGCGCTGTGCGTCATGTTCGCGCGTCTCGGTGCATTCGGTGCTCCGTTCGACCTCGTGGTGTCGGGCATCAACCCGGGTGTCAACGTGGGTCGCTCGGTGTATCACTCCGGCACTGTCGGGGCTGCGTTGTCGGGCCGCAACGGTCTCATCTCCGGAGTCGCCGTGAGTCAGGCCGTCACCGGCTTCGGTGTCGAAGGTCAGGGCTGGGACGAAATGCTCGTGGGCCAGAAGTGGGAATCGGCCGCGGAGGTCGCGGCCACGTTCGTGGAAGGGTTGGTGTCGGCGATGCCAGCGCAGCCCGTGGTCGTGAACATCAACGTCCCCAACAAGGACGTCGCCGAGATGAAGGGCTGGCGAGTGGCTCGTGTTGGCCACGAACCACCGCGGCGCATGAGCACGGCTGTGCTCGAGCCCAAAGAGGGTCACGCCGGCTCGTATTACGTGCGCATGCAGTGGGGTGATGCGGTGTCACTGCCAGCCGACACCGACGGCGGTCTGGTGGAGGCCGACTACGTGTCGGTCAGTTATCTCTCGTCGTTGGCGCACGAACCACGCCTCGACCTGGAGATGGCCGAGAAGCATCTCGGACGACTGTTCGAACGCTGACGGTCTCTCGGACCAAGATCCGTTCAGATCACGACGACTGTGGTGCCCACTTGGGCGAAGTCCCACAAGAAATCGGCATCGGCATTGGCCTGGCGCTGACACCCTCCGCTCAACCTCTGACCCAACTCGGCCTCGGTCTGGTACGGCTGGTTGTCGCTACGACGAATCGGAATCGCATGGAAGCCGATGTTGCCGATGTCGGTCTTCAGCCACCGCACCATCTTGGGCAAGAACGCCTTGCCGTTCCAGGCCGTCGACACATCGGATCGGCTGTACACCACGTGGGTTCCCGGTGTCTCGTTGTCGTACTTGCTGCCTGACACCAACCACGAACGAATGACCACGTCGTTCTCGTCGACCGCCCAGACGCGCTGGCCCATGCGGTCGTACACGACACGCCGACCCGACCCGGAGTTGATCGGAAGCGGGGGAGCGTCGGGTCCGCTCGTCGACACCGTCGACAACGGGTAGCCGTAGATGTCGACCGCACCGGGCGGCGGGGGCGGGGTACGTACGATCATCGATTGCTCGTCGGGCCAGATCCCGAGAGACAGTGCGGTCTCACGGCCAACCTTGCCGTCGACGAACAGATCGCGTTCGGTCTGCAGCTTCTCGACCGACGCGGCGGTGGCGTTGTCATACACGCCTGAGATGTTCCCGGAATAGAGGCCGGCCTCGCGGAGCGCTTCTTGCAAACACACGACATCGGGTCCGCTCGAACCGCCACCGAGTGAACGTTCTGTGATGGTGCACTCTTCGGTGGCGGCCGGGTCGGCGCCGACCACGTCTTCGGTAGCCGCCTCCGGGAGATTCGAGTCCGAACCGGGAACGGCCGAGGAATCCCCGGGTTGGCCGATGATCGGCAGGGTGTCGACCGGATCGGATGTCGCCGTGTCGTCGCCAGTGGACGCTACGACGGTGGTGGCCTCGGAACTGGCCGACGATCCACCGGATCCCGACGACACCACACCGATGGCGAGGCAGATCGCGGCGATCACGACGATGGAGACGATCACGGCGGATCGATGACGAGGGGCGAGCATCGTTTCGTCAGATTACCCACCGCGCCCGGGGTGATTCGGGCAACCGATTCGGCTCGTCTGTGATGATCGTGACAACGTGAAGGAATGAACACGGTCGCTCTGGTGCACGGCAATCCGGAGACGTCGGCGATCTGGACACCACTGGTGACCGCTCTCGATGCGCTGGGTGTGGCCGATGTGATTCGCTTGACGCCCCCGGGTTTCGGGGCGGCCTGCCCTGACGGTTGGAGCGCATCGCAGTCCGACTACCGATCGTGGCTGGTGAGCGAAGTCGAGTCGATCGGGCGACCGGTTCACATCGTCGGACACGACTGGGGTGCCGGCCACGTGTACGGCGCGATTTCAGTGCGCCCCGATCTGTTCGTGTCCTGGGCCGCCGATTGTGGTGGTCTCGTTCATCCCGATTACCAGTGGCACGATGCGGCCCAGGGTTGGCAGACCGCTGGTGTGGGTGAGGAGATGGTGGCCGGACTGGTGTCGTTGCCCGTGGACGACAAGAAGGCGGCGTTCGTGGGACTCGGTATGACCGAATCGATTGCCGATGAAGTTGCACCGTGGGTCGACGACACGATGGGCCGGTGCATTCTCGCGCTCTATCGGTCGGCCGCTCAACCGGCGATGCGCGAACTCGGAGCCCGACTCGCCGATCGCAAACCTGGACGCGGTGCGGTGATCGTGCCGACAGCCGATCCGTACCCGGGAACGCCGGCCATGGCTCGCGAGGTGGCTGACCGTCTCGGCGCCACCACGATCGAGTTGGCCGACCGCGGCCACTGGTGGATGATCGAAGCACCCGAATCGGCCGCCGCCGCGCTGGCCGCCTTTTGGAAGGAGATCGAATCGTGACCGACCAATCCGGACGTTTCGTCGTGATCACCGGCGCCAACAGTGGCATCGGTCTGGAGGCCACACGGCAACTCGCCGAACGCGGAGCCGATGTGCTCATGGCCTGTCGCAGTGAGGCCAAGGCCACGGCCGCGCAACAGCAACTCGGTTCGTCGCGCGTGTCGGTCGCGCGCCTCGACCTGGCCGACCAAGCGTCGATTGCCCACTTTGCCGACGAGTTGTCGGCGAGTGGTCGACGCATCGACGTGCTCGTGAACAACGCCGGAGTCATGGGCCTCGACGAAACCCGAACCACCGACGGATTCGAAGGGCAGTTCGGTACCAATCATCTCGGGCACTTCGCGCTCACGGCCCGCTTGCTGCCGCTGTTGGCCGACGCCGGACGCGTGGTCACGGTGTCATCGATCGCACATCGTCAGGGTCGTGTCGACCTCGACGATCCGCACTTCGAACGACGGAAGTACAACCGTTGGGAGGCCTACTCGCAGAGCAAACTGGCCAACCTGCTGTTCGCCCTCGAACTCGACCGTCGCCTGAAGGCGGCGGGTCGCACCCAGATCTCGATCGGTGCTCACCCCGGAATCGCATCGACCGCCCTCGGCCGTGACGGCTCGTCGTTCATCAACTCGCTCACGCGCCGGATGGGATGGCTCACGTTCCGATCATCGGAGAGTGGTTCTGATCCGCTGGTTCGCGGCGCGGCTGATCGCGCTCTACGGGGTGGCGAGTACCTCGGACCCCGATTCCTGGCCTTCGGCTCCACCGTCGTCGAGAAGCCGTCGAGTCGAGCGCGCGACGCGCAACTCGCGCGCGACCTGTGGTCGTTGAGCGAGCAGGCCACCGGCCTGTCGTTCGCGCTCTGAGGTGTCGGTGACCACGTTCGCCGTTCTCTCGCATCGTGACGTGGCGGCCGAACTCGGCCACCTCGGCACCTGGCTCGAGGCTCGTAACACGCGAGTGTCGCGACTCTTTCGCGAGGATTCCCTCCAGATTCCCGACGCTGATGCCCTCATCGTGCTCGGGTCTCCCACATCGGTGGCCGAGGGTCACTGCCAGACTGCGGCTCGGCAAGAAATCGAACTGGTTGCATCGTGGGTCGCCGACGATCGTCCGTTCCTCGGTGTTTGTTTCGGTGCCCAAGCGCTCGCGTGTGCGGCGGGCGGTTCGGTGCGACGTATGGACCACACCTTCCGGGCCTACACCGAGGTGGAAACCGAACACCCGAATCTCGAGGGCCGCTGGGCGGTGTGGCACGAAGATGCGATCTCGGCGCCCGGAGAGGCGATCGCGTCGCTTCCGCACGCTGACGCCGCCTTCCGAGTCGGCCGGGCGTGGGGCGTGCAGCCACACGTCGAATTCACGAGTGACATCGTCGAACGACTCGCGCGGGCGTTCGGGGTCGACGACAGCGCGTGGCGAGGGTTGTGGGAATCACTCCGCGACGACGAAGACGGTCACGAGTGCCGCACGCATCGATTGCTCGACGAGATCTTCCCGGACTGAGCCGCCGAACGAAGTGGGTCAGCGGCCGATGTGTTCGCGCATGCGCTTCTGAATCAGATCGCGTCGCGCTTGGAGATCTTTGTAGGTCAGTTGATCGACGTCGGCGTCAAGACCCAGCTGGGCCTTCACTCCGGTCATGTCGAACTCGACGGCGGTCGGATCGATTCCGAGTTCGCGCCCCAGGCGTTCGCCGTGGCGTTCGGCGAAGAGCATCGAGATGTTGGCGATCTCGGCCAGGATGTCGAGATCGGGCGCCAGACGAGCGATCGCTCCGTCGACGAACACCATGTTCTTCACGTAGAGCATGAGCTCCTTGGGCAGGCGAGCACCGTAGCCGAGGAGGGCCTTCACGACGCGCTGAACTTCGGCAACCATTTGCTCGCCCGACAATTTGGTGGGATCGATCGGGGCCTGGTCGAGGCGCAGATCGCGAATGACCGCATCGAGGTCGGTGTCGCGCGGCAGTGCGCCGAGATCACGCAAGGCCGCGATCTGACCCTTCACGTCGTTGGTTGTGGCCGACAGCATCAATCGCAGGAAGGCGAGTCGACGCTCCTGGGACAACCGAGCCACGATGCCGAAGTCGAGCAATGCGGTTCGGCCATCGGCGAGCACGAAGAGGTTGCCGCCGTGAAGATCACCGTGGAAGATGCCCTGGATCATGGCGCCTTCCATGAAGGCGATCATGCCGGTTCGAATCACCGCCTCGGTGTCGATGCCCGCGTTCTTCATGCCGGCTACGTCGTCGAAGTTGAAACCCGAGACTCGCTCCATCACGAGCACCCGCGGGGTGACGAGTGAGGGATGCGGACGCGGAACCACGTAACCGTCCTGGCCGAGCTCTTTCAGCATCGTCGCGACATCGAGCATGTTGGCCGCCTCGAGGCGGAAGTCGAGTTCTTCGACGATCGTTTCGGCGAACAGTTCGACCAGGGCCGGGGGATTGGCCAGAGCAGCGATCGGGATGCGGCCGATCAGATGTGGTGCGATCCACGACATCACGCGAAGGTCTTTGCGAACCAATTCGGCCACCCGCGGTCGCTGCACCTTCACCACCACGTCTTCGCCGGTGCGCAGACGAGCGGCGTGAACTTGAGCGATCGAGGCGGCGGCCAGAGCGCGGGTGTCGAACCACTCGAAGACGTCTTCGAGACGAGCGCCGAGATCCTGTTCGACCGTGAGGCGAACCGTGTCAAAAGGCTCGGCCGGAACCTGATCGCGGCACATCTTGAACTGTGTAACGAGTTCGGCGGGGAAGAGGCCTTCGCCCGAGGAGATGATCTGGCCGAGTTTGATGTACGTCGGACCGAGAGTCTCCACCGCTCGCCGCAGTCGAAGCGAGAGATCGCCACGACTCTCCGAGGGGTCGGCGTATCGGTTGCGCTTCTTGCGCCAGAACCACGGGCCGAGGGCTCCACCGAGATGACGAGCCACGGTCACGACGCGCGATCCGGGCGGCACCTTGGAGGGAGTGGTCAGACGCGGAACTTCGGCGCGGGCGCGGGCCCTCAGTTCGGGAGCCAGCGGTAACCACGTCACGGTGTCGCGGTCGATCGTCCAGGGGGCCGATTCGGTGAAGGCAGCCCAGTCGCGATCGTTCGTCGTCACGAGGTGAGTCTGCCCGTGACCGTCTTCGATGTCGCTTCGGAGTCGGCCGAGGTGGGGTGACTATTGTCCCTCGCAGCACACGATCACCGCACATGGGGGATGACATGACCGATTCTCGGATCAGCGACCGCTGGATCACCGACTGGCAGACGAGTGATCGGTTCCCGGTGTACACGCGGGCCAACGCCGGTGAGGTGCTACCTGACCCGTGCAGTCCGCTCGGATGGACGGTGTGTTGGGA
>VERK01000193.1 GCA_018882725.1 Actinomycetota bacterium
AGTTCGTGGAAGACACCGGCATCGTGTACGCGTCACGCTTCTATCGCTTGAAGCAAGGCGAGAAATATCCGCCCCGCAACGGGCCGATCGGTGGCGACCTCGGCTACATCAAGTACGGCGTGTTCGTGGGCGACAACAACACGTTCTCCATCACGCTCGCGGCGCCGACCGACGACAGCGAACTGCGCACTCGGTTGGCCGACCCAGCGGTGTTCGATCACGCGTGTCGTCAGTTGGTGGCCACCGAGCCCTATCTCGACGGCCGCGCCGAACCGATTCACGACGGCGTGCACGTCATGGCCGGTCTGTTGAATCGTCACCGCGAGTACGTGGTGGATGGCGCACCGTTGGTGCTCGGAATGTTGCCGGTGGGTGACGCGGTCATCTGCACGAATCCGTTGTACGGACGCGGTTGCTCGACGGGTTACTGGGGTGCGCATCTGATGAGTGAGGCACTGGCCGGACGCGAGACGCGTTCGGGTCGCGAGTTGTTCGATGTTGCGGTGGAGTACGACGCGGCGATCAATCGCGAGATCAAGCCGTGGTACGAGTCGGGTGTTCAGCAGGATGCGGAGGCGCGTCGCGTGGCGGCCGCGTTGTTGCGCGGCGACGACCCCGATGGTGACTCGAGTGATCCGAAGACGATGATGCGCTCGGTGTTGCGCGAGGGCTTACTGCCCGCTTTGCGGACCGACCCGGTGGTGTTGCGCGCGTTCATGCGGAACTTGAACTTGCTGTCGTCACCGGACGCGTTGATGAAGGACACCGAGGTGATGAACCGGGTGTTCATGGTGTGGCAGGACCGCGAGAATCGTCCGAGCGAAGTGCCGATGGGTCCGAAGAAGCGCGCCCAGTTCCTCGAACTCCTCCCCGCCTGACCCTCGCTTCATTGGGCGCGAAACCCCGGCAAATTTGCCGGTCTGGTTCCCCAAGCGACGATTGCGCTCAGCCTCCGGCGACAGCCGGGATGATGCTCACGGTTTCACCCGCCGGTACGGGTGTGTCGAGCCCCTGCAGATAACGCACATCGTCGTCGGCCACGAACAAGTTGACGAAGCGGCGCTGATTGCCCTGCTCGTCGAACAAGCGATCCTTGAAACCGGGATGCGCCGCATCGAGAGCGGTGAGGACTTCGCGCAGTGTGCTTCCCTCCACCTGAACGGTCGCAGTTCCGCCCGACAGCGGACGAAGGGTCGTGGGGATACGCACGGTGACGGCCATACGAGAAACCCTAGCGAGTAAGTCAGGATTCGCCACCAACGTGATCGTCGACGAGCAGACTGGGCCGATGCGTGTCGTCGCGGCTTTCGACAAGTTCAAGGGAACGTTGTCGGCACATGACGCGGCTCAGGCGGTGGGGCACGCCTGTTGGGACCTCGGCATCGACTGCACCGAGGTCGCACTCGCCGACGGAGGTGAGGGAACACTCGATGCACTCGGTGGACCGAACCGGGTTTCGCCGGTCACTGGGCCACTCGGTGACGTGGTCGAAGCCTCCTGGCGTTTCCACCGCGGCACGGCCGTGATCGAGATGGCGCGCGCATCCGGGCTCACACTCGTGGGTGGGCCCGACGCGAACGATGCCGTCGCGGCATCCACCACCGGCACGGGCGAGTTGATCGACAAAGCCCTCGATCTCGGCGCCGAACGAATCATCGTGTGTCTCGGCGGATCGGCCACCACTGACGGAGGACTCGGTGCGGTGCGCGCGATTCATGCGCCGGCTCGCCTGCGCAGCGTGGAGTTCATCGTCGCCTGTGACGTCGACACTCTGTTCGTTGATGCCGCACGCGTCTTCGCACCGCAGAAGGGTGCGTCACCCGCTCAGGTGCGCATGCTCGAAGGCCGCCTCGAACGCCTGGTCCAGATGTACAAACAGAACTACGGCGTCGATGTCTCGCGAATCGAAGGCGCGGGCGCGGCCGGTGGACTCGCCGGTGGCTTGGTGGCGCTCGGTGCCACGCTCATTCCCGGGTTCGACATGGTGGCCGAAGAAACAGAACTGGCTGAACATCTGAAGGGTGCCGACCTCGTGATCACCGGCGAAGGCCAACTCGACATCACGAGTTTCGAAGGCAAGGTGGTGGGCGGTGTGGCGCAACTGGCGCACGACAACGGTGTACCGGTCGCTGCAATCGTGGGTCGCGTACATCCGAGCGCCCATGACAGTGACGACTATTCGCTGATCACGCGCGGAGTCACCGATCTCGTCGCAACATTTGGTGAGGTGAAGGCACTAGGTGAACCCAAGTGGTGCGTCGAACAAGCGGCGCGGTCTCTGCTTGCCCGCGACTGACGGTCAGATCGTCAGTTCGGGTACTGTGACGACCACGTCGACCGGAATGGAAATCAACGCCGAGCGCCCGTTCGACAACACAACTCGAATCCGCAGATCGTGTGGTCCGGGTAGTTGATCGGCCGGCACCTCGAATTCGGCGTCAACACGGCCTTGTGGCGTGGTCTCTTTCACCCCGAGTTGACGCGGCACCGAATAGATCCACGTCTCGATCGGTGAACGTGCAGCCAAACCGGTCCCGATCAATGCGACCGACTCACCCACGACCAACTGCGGACGCCCGCCACGCACGGGAACGAGCTCGCCAGTCTCCAGACGTGATGCGACAGTCATCTCCATACCGAAATCGTCGTGGCCGACGACGACCCGATGATCGGCAGTCACAACCGCACGAAACTCTTCGGGGTACGAGTCGACGTAAACAGTCACGTTCTCGAGAGGAACATCACCCTCACTCACCAATGAGGCATCGCCATCGGCGGTCTCGCTCAGCGTCACACTCGGACTCCACGAGATGGCCGAGAGTCCGATGGCCACGGCCACGAGGGACGCCAGTGCACCAGTGGCGTAGGACGCCCACCGATCGCGGTGGTGAATGGCCCACCTCAACGCCATGACGAAGCCCAGAGCGACGAATCCGACGACAGTCGACGTACTCACGGTGCGATGTGTGAGTGTCATGAAGGCCACCACCGTCAGACCGGTCAGGGCGCCCCAGGCGCTGCGCCGAGGGAAGCGGCGCTCGTCGAGCACATCTCCTGATGCGACCGAGTCGAGAAGTGCTCGAACCATCGACACGATCGCCACGACCCACGCGAATTCAGTGACGAACTCGTTGGTCGTCGTCTCGACCCGTGTGTACACCGGCAGCACTTCGACGAGCGCAACGAACATCGATGTGCTCACGGCTGCTCGAACAGCAGCCGGAATCAGCACGACGCGCGATGACGTGATGCGGCTCACCGTCGAGCCGAGCAGGCCCGGCAAGACCCACATCGCCGCCACGACGATGAGTGCCCTCAATCCATCAGCCGACTCGACACCCCCGCCAACGACCACACCGGTCACGAAGGCGAAGGTCGCAGCGGCCGCCGCGAACGGGTCGAGGAGCGACACGACCAACAGAATCAGCATCAGTAACGCCGATGGAGTCACCGGTGTCGCTTGCGTGGACGACGACGCCCACGCACCCAGGACGAAGCCCGCGATGGGCAACAGCCACCGCGCCAGGCCGAGGCGATGAGCCCACTCCGCATCATCGATGAGCACGGACACCGCGTCCGGTGTCCGACGTCGGTAACGAATCTGACCAACGCGACCGACCGCCACGAACAGCATCAAGAGGAGAATGAGCCATACGACGACGAGCGACGAATGATCGGACGACATCGACACCGCGCGAACCGTGGTGGGTGCGGCCAGTAGCGCTGTGGCGGTCTCGTCGAGTTCGCCGGCCCGGTTCATGGCTGCGGCTTCAGCGTCGAACACAACGATGCCGACTGCGATTTCGGTTTCAGTGCCGTCGGACTCGATCACCTGCAGCTTGAGTGTGTGGCCACCGATCTCCACCGATTCGGGGACCACGAACTCCGCTGCGACCTTGCCGTAAACGTCAGCAGTCGCGGTGCCCAAGAAGGTGGGCTCAGAGAACAGCCAGGCGTCCACCGATGACGATGGGGCGAGACC
>VERK01000194.1 GCA_018882725.1 Actinomycetota bacterium
TGGCCAGACAGCGTTGGTCCTTGTCGAGGCCGACGAAATCGCGTTCGTCGGGAACCGAGACGAGGCGACCGCTGTCGATGTCGTACGACCACGAGTGGTACTGGCAGCGCAACAGCTTCGACGTGCCCTTCGATTCGCGCACCACCGGAGCACCGCGGTGCTGGCACGTGTTGTAGAAGGCACGAACCTGGTGGTCGCGGCCGCGAACAACGATCATGGGCGGCCCGAGGTCGTCGAAGGTGATGAAGTCGCCGACATTGGGCACGTCATCCACGCGTCCGGCGATCACCCACACTTTGGGCCACAGGTGTTCGCGCTCGAGGTCCCAGAATTCGTCGCTCGTGAAGCGCTCGACGGGAATGTCGGGAAACTTCGGGAATCCGTCGGGCGGTGCGGTGCGCGCGAACTCGTAGCGCATCTGCTCGGTGAGCCGGGCGACGAGTTCGGGTGTCATCAGCGGGCGAGGGATCCGGCGTCCACGACCAAGGTCTCGGCGTTGACCCAGGCGGCCAGGTCGGACGCGAGGAACACGATGGCGCGTGCGATGTCGTCGGGTACTCCACCACGTCCGAGCGGTGTCTTCGACAACATGGCACCCACGTCGACGCCAGCCGCCTTCAGCGGAGCCAATTGATCCTGCACACCGGGTGTGTCGATCGGACCCGGGGCGACGGCGACGACGCGGATGTCGAGTGGTGCGAACTCGCGCGACAGCACCTTGGTCATGCCGATCACGGCGTGCTTCGACATCACGTACGCACTGATGCCGGGCGTGGCGCTCAAACCGGCGATCGAGGCCAGGTTGACGATCACGCCACCTTTCGTTCCGTCGGCCTGCATGCGCTTGGCCGCCTCTCGCGCCCCGGCGAAACTGCCCCGCACGTTGATGGAGAGCATGCGATCGATGAACTCGTCGGTGGCCTCGATGGCCGGGCCTGTGGTGGGGTAGATCCCGGCGTTGTTGACCCAGATGTCGATGCCTCCGAGTCGACTCACGGCCACGTCGGCGGCCGCGACGATGGATGCGGTGTCGCCCACGTCGATGAACGCGGCCACGGTCGTTCGTCCGGTCGCGTTGGCGATGTCGGTCGCGGTGGAGGTCGCGGCCGACAGATCGAGATCGGCAATCACCACGTCGGCCCCGGCTTCGGCGAGTCGGTGGGCCGTCTGGGCGCCGATTCCCTTGGCGCCTCCGGTGACGACCGCGCGCCGTCCCGAGAGATCGAGCAACTCGGCGAGTGTCTTGTGCGAGTGATCGGGAATCATGGATCTCCTTCGAAGGTCAGGGGTCGGCGTAGTTCAGCGGCGGGGCGTGAAGCCGACGTGTAGTTCCTTGAGGGCGCGCAGACAGAAGTTGGGGTGATGGCGGAAGTCATTGGCGCCGTCGACGAACCACAGACGTTCGACGCGGTCGACCAGTGCGCGAAAACCGATCACGAGTTCGCGACGAGCCAACGGTGCGCCGAGGCAGTGGTGGGTTCCGAATCCGAACGCCAGGTGGCTACGCAGGTTCTCGCGATCGAGATCCATGTCGGCTGGGCACTCGAACTGCTGCGGGTCGCGATTGGCGGCGGCGTACCGAACGTTCACGACCGAACCGGCCGGAATGGTCACGCCGTGCATCTCCACGTCGACAGCGGCGGTGCGGAACAGACCCTGCACCGGACCTTCGAGGCGCAGAACTTCTTCGGCGAGGAGCGGAACGTACTTGTCGGGATCGGACGTGACTTTGTCCCATTCGGACGGGTTCTGCACGAGAAGGCGAACCCCCTCGGCCAATGCGTTGGTGGTGGTCTCCGATCCACCCACGAACGTGTCGGCCATCATCTCGGAGTGCAACTCGTTGTCGGTGAGAGTGCGTCCCCACTCGGGGATCACGGTGTTGACCAGATCGGACAGCAGCGTGTCGTCGGGTTCGCGGCGGAGACGTTCGAAGATCGGCTGGAAGTAGTGCTGCGCGGCGATCTCCTGTTCGGTCGACCAGATCGCCTCGGCTTCGGTCTGCATCATGCCGAGCCGCTGCACCCAGGCGTCGGTCCAGGCCTTGATCTGCCAGATGTCTTCTTCGGGCGCGCCCATCTGACGGCCGATCACGATGAGGGGTAGCGGTATCGCGAACGACCGCACCCAGTCGCAACGCCCCGAGTCGATGAAACCGTCGATCAGGCGATGGGCGAGCGCCTCGATGAAGGGGTCGAGTTCCTTGATCTTGGCCGGCCGAAAGGCGTGGTTGAACAAGCCGCGCATCTCGCGGTGTTCGGGATCGTCACGTCCGGCCAAGGTGGCGGCCGGAACCCAACCCTTTTCTTCGTAGATGCGACGCAACATGGCCGACCGCGGGTCGACGCGACCGCGATGGCGAGCGCTGGTGAACCGCTCGACGTCGAGCAGCACCGTGCGAACGTCGTCGTAGCGCGTGATCACGAACATGCCGGTGCGCGGATCGCGCCAGACGGGCGCCTCGTCACGCAACGTGTCGTAGGCCGAGTACGGGCAGTCGGATACGTCGGGATCGAGCAGCGTCAACTGCGCGAGATCGACCGGGGACGTTCCCTCCTCCGTCATGTGGCAATCATGGCCCAAACCAGGCTCGCCGTCTTCATGGGGCCGGGTCGTGGACTAGAACGAGACCATGACTTCACCTCACGCTCCCGGCCGCCCGGCCAGCACCGACGATTACGTGGCGGTTCAGCGCCTCATCAACCGCTACGCCGATGCCGTGGTGCATCGAAACGGAGTCCAGTGGGCCAGTTGCTGGGCCGATGACGCCGTGTGGGATCTGGGCGGCGGTCGACTGGTCGAGGGCAAGGAAGCCATCGTGAAGCTCTGGTACGCGGCGATGGGCGGTATGGCCTCGGTCGTGCAGCAGGTCTACAACGGCGACGTCTGGTACGAGGACGGGGCGACCGATCGTGCGGTGGGGCGCTGGGCCATCGGTGAGCGTTTCCGCACCGTCAACAACGATCGGGCGATCCTGCTCGCGCACTACGACGACGGCTACCGCAAGGTGAATGGAGAGTGGCTCTTCACGCGGCGATTCCTGCAGCCGCACTATCGCGGCCCGGCCGACTTGTCAGCCGACTTCAGCAACGACCGAGCCGGCCTCGAGGCGCGCGGCGTCGCGCCCGACGTCTGATCGCGCGAGTTCGTCACCATGCCTGCTTTCGCCAGCCAACTCGCGGCTGATCGTCCGCACGAGATCGCCGTTCGCGATCCCGACAAGACAATGACGTGGGCCGAGGTCGGCGACGTTCTCAATCGCGTGGCCAACAACGTGTTGTCACGCGATCTCGGCTCGTCACGCCGCGTGGCCGTGTTCGCCGAGAACGCCGCCGAAACCGCCTTGGCTCATCTCGGTTCGCTCCTCGGGAGTGCGTCGACGGTTCCGGTGAACTTCCATCTCACCGCCGACGAAGCCGCGTACATCCTCGTCGACTCCGACGCGCGCATCGTGTTCGTGGGTCCCGAGACCGTCGATCGCGGTGTGGCCGCGGTGGCCATCGCGCGAGCCGAGGGTCGCGACGTCGAACTGGTGGGTTGGGGTGTGAACGCCGCCGGTGTGACGCCCTGGAGCGAATGGCTCGCTGCGGGCGATCCGAACGACCCACCGCTCGACGTGAAGCCGCGCGCGAATCTGCTCTACACGTCGGGCACGACTGGCCGTCCCAAGGGAACCGAACTGCCGCCCACGATGTTCGCCGGCGGATCGACCATGGCCGAACACCTCGAAGCCATGAAGGGCAATCGCTTCGCGATCTTCGGCACCCACTTGGTCGTGGGGCCGATGTATCACACCGGTCCGCTCACGGGCATGCGTCTCCTGGTGTGCGGTGTGCCCATGGTGATCCTGCCCAAGTTCGACGCCGAGAAGACACTGCAGGCGATTCACGAACACAAGACCGAGTCATCAGTGATGGTGCCCACGCACTTCGTTCGCCTGCTGGCACTTCCCGACGAGGTGAAGAAGAAG
>VERK01000195.1 GCA_018882725.1 Actinomycetota bacterium
GGTGTACTTCACCGCCGATGATGCCGCCGATGCGGCCGATCGCGGCGAGAAGGTCGTGCTCGTGCGCAACGAAACGAGCCCCGAAGACGTGCACGGCATGATGGTGTCGCAGGGCATCCTCACGGCCCGTGGCGGATTGGTGAGTCACGCCGCCGTGGTGGCCCGCGGTTGGGGAACCCCGGCCGTGGTGGGTGCCGAAGCCGTCAAGATCGAGGGCAAGCAGTTCACCGTGGGCGACGTGGTGGTGCGCGAAGGCGACATCATCTCGCTCGATGGCACCACCGGCGAAGTGGTTCTGGGTGAAGTGAAGCTGTCGGCGGCCAAGCCACCCAAGGAATTCGAGGTCATCCTCAAGTGGGCCGACGAGATCCGCAAGGGCAAGTTGGCCGTTCGCGCCAACGCCGACACCGGCGAAGACGCTGAGAACGCCCGCAAGTTGGGTGCCGAAGGCATCGGTCTGTGCCGTACCGAGCACATGTTCCTCGCGCCCGATCGCCTGCCGGTCGTGCGTCGCATGATTCTGGCCAACACGCCAGCCGAAGAAGCCGCCGCGCTCGAAGAGTTGCGCCGAGTTCAGAAACTCGACTTCGTCGAGATCTTGAAGGCCATGGACGGCCTGCCCGTCACCGTGCGTCTGCTCGATCCGCCGTTGCACGAATTCCTCCCGCGCGTCGACGAACTCGAGATCAAGCGGGCCGAGCACGGTTTGTCGCCCGAAGAAGAGCGTTTGCTCTCGGTCGCCAAGGAGTGGGCCGAGTTCAACCCGATGCTCGGAACGCGCGGAGTTCGCCTCGGCGTGGTGAAGCCGGGTCTCTACGCCATGCAGGTGCGCGCCCTTCTCGAAGCCGCCGCCGAGCGTGCGGCCAAGGGCGGCAAGCCCATCGTCGAAGTCATGATTCCGCTCACCGTCACGCGTGAGGAACTCGCGTTGGCTCGCTCGTGGGTGGTCGAGGGCATCGCCGAAGCCACCAAGAAGCAGGCGAAGAAGCCCAAAGTTTCGATCGGAACCATGATCGAGACCCCGCGAGCCGCGTTACGTGCCGACGAGTTGTCGGAAGAAGCCGACTTCTTCAGCTTCGGCACCAACGACCTCACCCAGATGACGTTCGGCTTCAGTCGCGACGACGTGGAGAGCCGCATGATGCCGGCGTATCTCGAAGGCGGATTGCTCAAGCGCAACCCCTTCGAGACCATCGACCAGAACGGCGTGGGCGAGTTGGTTCGCATCGCATCCGAGCGTGGTCGCAAGGCCAAGCCCGGTATCAAGCTCGGCGTCTGTGGCGAACACGGCGGCGACCCCGAGTCGATCGACCTCTTCTACCGGGTGGGCCTCGACTACGTGTCGTGCTCGCCGTTCCGCGTTCCGATCGCCCGACTGTCGGCGGCCCAGGCCGTGATCGCGGCCCAGGGTGGTAAGAAGTCGGATACGAAATAATCGTCGCCCACGGGCGACGGAGGGGACGGACATGAAGGTGACGACACGACAGGGCCCGGCGTTCGCTGTGGCTCGCCTCGAACTCGACTCGAACGAGACTGTGCGTGTGGAGAGTGGGGCGATGATGGCCATGTCGGCCGGAGTCACGCTTCAATCGAAGGCCGAAGGCGGTGTTCTCAAGAGCCTCAAGCGGGCCGCCCTCGGGGGAGAGAGTTTCTTCGTGAGTTCGTACACGGCGCCGGCCCAAGGCGGATTCGTCGACGTGGCCGCGCGTCTCGCTGGAGATGTCGTGGTCATGGACGTCACCCCGGAGACGCCGCTCTTCATCTCGAAGGGTTCGTGGTTGGCCAACCATCCCGATGTCGAGATCAACACTCAGTGGGGTGGCTTCAAGAACCTGTTCGGATCCGAGGGTGGCTTCATCCTCCGCGCCGAGGGTTCTGGCCCGGTCGTGTTCTCGTGCTACGGCGCGCTCGAAATGTGGAACCTCGCGGCGGGTGAGACGATCTCGGTCGACACCGGGCACATGGTTGCGTACGAAGGTTCGATCACCATGAACATTCGTCAGGCGACCGGCGGACTCGTTCAGACCTTCAAGAGCGGTGAAGGGTTGATCTTCGACTTCACCGGACCGGGCAAGGTCTGGACGCAGACGCGTAACCCCAACGAATTCCTCGGCTGGATCCAGGCTGCGATCGGACCGTCGAGTGGAAGTAGTGGGGGCGTGGCCGGCCTCTTCACGCGCAGTTGAGTTCCGTGTCGATCTCGCTGTCGCACGCTCTCGTGCGTGCCGAGTCGTCGAAGTCGAACTTCGTCGACCTCTCGGTTCCCGGCTGGGCCTGGATCGCCTTGATCGTCTTCATCGCCATTCTGCTGGCGGTCGACATTCTGGTGATCCACCGCAATGCGCACGAGGTGCACATTCGCGAGGCGGCGATCGAGAGCACGGTGTGGATCTCTCTCGGCGTCGCGTTCACTGCGGTCATCGCGATCGCCTTCGGGGCCTCGGCCTCGGGTGAGTACATCAGCGGCTACCTCATCGAGAAGAGCCTGAGTGTCGACAACGTCTTCGTCTGGGCGCTCATCCTCAGCTACTTCAAGATTCCGCCGAAGTTCCAACACCGTGTGTTGTTCTGGGGAATCTTCGGTGCTCTCGCCATGCGGGCCATCTTCATCTTCGCCGGGGTGGCCCTCATCGAGAAGTTCGACTGGGTTCTCTACGTGTTCGGCGCGTTCCTCCTGTTCACGGCCGTCAAGTTGGTGGTGGAGGACGACGAGGAGATCGATCCGGCATCGGGCCGCTTCTACAAACTCATCAACAAAGTCGTGCATACGTCGCCCAACTTCGACGGGCAGAAGTTGTTCACCCGCGAGAACGGTCGACGGGTGGCCACACCGCTCTTCGCGGTTCTCCTGCTCATCGAGTTCACCGACGTGCTGTTCGCCGTCGACTCGGTGCCGGCGGTTCTGGCCGTCAGCCGCGAGCAATTCATCGTCTTCTCGTCGAACGCGTTCGCCATTCTCGGCCTGCGCGCGCTCTACTTCTTGTTGGCCGACGCGCACGCCCGCTTCAGTTATCTGAAGGAAGGCCTCGCGATCATCCTGGCGTTCGTCGGCGTGAAGATGCTCATTCACGGCTGGTATCACATTCCCACCTGGCTGTCGCTGGTGGTGATCGCCATCGTGATCGCGGCCGCCATCGGTTTCTCACTCAAGGCTGACCGCACGCCGGCGCCGCATCACGAGAATCCGCCCCCCTTAGACGAGCGTTAGCCTTCGCCCATGGCGATCGTCGAGGACGACATCGAGAGGGTGCGCGCGGCTACATCCATCGTCGAAGTCGTCCAGCAGTCGGTCGCGCTGCGGCGTGTGGGCCGCAATTGGGTGGGTCTGTGTCCGTTCCACGCGGAGAAGAGTGGTTCGTTCAACGTTCGTGAAGACACGGGTCGGTACAAGTGTTTCGGCTGCCAAGCCGCCGGTGACGTGTTCAAGTTCGTGCAGGAGATCGATCACGTCGACTTCGTGCAAGCCGTCGAGAAGTTGGCCTCGCGTTCGGGGGTCACGCTCCACTACACAACGGGCGGCGAAGGCCAGGATCGTCAGCGTCGCAAGAAGTTGGTCGAAGCCCTCGATGCCGCCGTCGAGTGGTATCACCAGCGGCTGCTCACGTCTCCGGACGCTCGCGCGGCCCGTGATTACTTGCGACAGCGTGGTTTGTCGGGAGACGTGGCCCGTCAATTCCGTCTCGGTTGGGCGCCCGACGATTGGGACCTCTTGAGTTCGCACCTGCGCAAGGAAGGCTTCTCCGCCGACGTTCTCAACGACACCGGATTGGCCTTCGCCAATCGAACCGGTCGCCTGCAGGACGCCTTTCGGGCGCGGGTGATGTTCCCGATCTTCACCGACACTGGCGAAGCGGTCGCCTTTGGTGGACGAATCCTCCCTGGCAGTCCCGATCCGGCGAAGTACAAGAACTCACCCGAGACCAAGGTGTACTTCAAGTCGAAGACTCTCTACGGC
>VERK01000196.1 GCA_018882725.1 Actinomycetota bacterium
GAGTCGATCGGCTGGACACAGCCGCGCCGATTCGGCGACGTCGGTGGCGTTCTTGAACGTGACGATGCCGGAGAAGCTCAGAAAGGCACCGATGGCGAGACACCGTTGCGCCTCGTCGGGGCCGCCGGTGAAGCAGTGGAAGATCGTGCGAGTCGGGACACCCTCGGCCGCCAGGACGTCGAATGTGTCGTCCCAGGCGTCGCGCGTGTGGATCACCAGTGGCAGATCGTGTTGGTGCGCCATCTGGATCTGCGCGGCGAATGCTTCGCGTTGTGCTTCACGCGGTGAGTGGTCGTAGTAGTAGTCGAGGCCGGCTTCACCCACCGCTACCACTCGCGACGACGTCAGAAGCTCGAGAATTCCGTCGAGGCCTCCTTCGGCTTCGTGCGGGTGCACGCCAACCGTGGCCCACACGTCGTCGTATCTCGAAGCGACGTCGATGCATTCTCGGGACGACGCCAGATCGCAGCCGACGGTCACGAAACGACTCACGCCGGCAGCACGGGCGTTGGTCAGGATCGCGTCGAGAGCGTCGTCTCCGGAATCATTTCCCGAGTCATCCGTCCGATAACGCGCGTCGAGATGGCAATGGGTGTCGGTCCAGAGGATCTCGCTCATGACGGAGAACTCATGATCGCGTGATCAGCTCTTGCGGGGGAACAGCGGATCGCCCTTGACGACCGTCGTGCCGCCTGGATATTTGCCCCACGCCACATCGTTCGGAACACGTTGATCGGTGACCGACCCCGACAGTCCGATGCGTTCCCACACGATCTGTGCGGTGCGCGGAATCGCCGGGGACGCCAGGATCGCCACGATGCGCAGTGCTTCGAGGGCATCGCCCATCACGTTGTCGACGTGTGACCCCGGCTCGGCCTTCCACGGTTCGTTCGCTTCGAGATACGCGTTGGTCGCGCGAATGAGCTGCCAGGTGGCTTCGAGCGCCCGACTCGGCTGCACATCGGACCAACGCGCGATGGTCTCGGCCACAGCCGAACGAGCCGAGTCGGCGAGCGGACTCTCGGCCCGTGGCGCGGGCCCGACGCCGTCGCACTTCTTCCCGACCACCGTGGCCACGCGACTCAACAAGTTGCCGAGGTTGTTGGCGAGATCGGAGTTGTAACGGCCGATCAATCCTTCGTACGTGAAGTCGCCGTCGGCGCCGTACGGGGTGTCGGCGAGCACGTAGTAGCGGAAGCCGTCCACTCCGACGCCATCTTCGCGAGTCTCGTCGATGAGGTCGAGTGGGTTGACCACGTTGCCGGTGGTCTTCGACATCTTCTCGCCGCCGACCAGCAGCCAGCCACCCACGGCCCAACCGTGCGGAGGTTCGATGCCGGCCGACATGAGCATGGCCGGCCAGTAGACGCAGTGGAATCGGATGATGTCCTTGCCGATGAGGTGGTAGTCGACCGGCCAACGGGACGAGAACGCCGCGTCGTCGGCTCCGTATCCGATCGCGGTGATGTAGTTGGCCAACGCGTCGAACCACACGTAGGTGATGTGCTTGGAGTCCCAGGGGAGCGGAATGCCCCACGAGAAACTGGTGCGACTGATGCTGAAGTCGAGCAGGCCTTGCTTGATGAAGCCGATGACTTCGTTCATGCGGTAGTCGGGAACGATCGCGCCCGGGTGCTTGGCGTACCAGTCGAGGAGACGATCGCCGTAGCGCGAGAGTCGGAAGAAGTAGTTCTCCTCCTCCACGTGTTCGACGGGGCGCTTGTGAATGGGGCAGTTGCCAGTCACGAGATCGTCCTCGACGTAGTAGGCCTCACACGCCACGCAGTACAGACCGCGGTAGGTGTCGAGTTCGATGTCACCGTTGTCGTAACAGGCCTGCAGCAGGCGCTGAACTCCGACGCGGTGGCGATCTTCGGTGGTGCGGATGAAGTCGTCGTTGGAGATGTCGAGTTTGCGCCACGCGTCGGCGAACAATGGTGCGATCGAGTCGACGAATTCGCGTGGGGCCATGCCGGCGGCGTCGGCGGCCTGCTGAATCTTCAGGCCGTGTTCGTCGGTGCCGGTGAGGAAGTGAACGTCCTTGCCGAGCAAGCGCTGCCAGCGGCACAGGGCGTCACCCACGATGGTGGTGTACGCGTGACCGAGATGAGGCTTGGCGTTGACGTAATAAATGGGTGTCGTGGCGTAGAACGAGTTGCTCTCACTCGAGTTCTTGTCACCGGCCACGACCACGGGGCAAGGTTACGGCTTCACTAGCGTGAAGTAGGCATGACTTTTCAGGGTGACTTCACTTTCGACCGGGCGGTTGCTGTCGATCGTCGAGCCGGGGCCGATGGATCTCGTGTCGTGTTCGACGCGATGGTGAATCCGGGTTGGGACATCATGGGCAACGCGAATGGCGGCTATCTCTTGGCGATCGTCGGACGAGCGCTGAGTGTGGCGACTGGTCGTCCCGATTGCGTGACGTCGACGACGCATTACTTGGCTCCGTGCCCGGCCGAACCGGTGGTGATCGAGGTCGATGTGGTGCGTTCGGGTCGTCGCTTCGCCACCGCCACGGCGTCGATGCGACTCGCCGAGAGTGGACGCGAGATCGTGCGGACCATGGCCACCCTCGGTGATCTGGCCAACGATCCGGGAGGGCCGACCTTGATGTTCGAGCAGTCACCGGCTCTGGTCGACGGTTCGAGCTTTCCTCGCTTCGAAGACAGCGTGGTTGTCGGTGGGTCGACCGTCAACGACTTCGCCCATCTGCATCAGTTCTTGGGCACTCGGCTCGACCCTCGGGTCGCGCGATTCCGCGAGGGGATCAAGAGCGGTGAGCCGGTCATGCGCGGTTGGTTCGAGTTCAAGGACGATCGTCCCATCGATTCACTGGCGCTCATGTTGGCTGCCGATGCGTTTCCGCCGGCGGTGTTCAACCTCGATCTTCCGGCGGCGTGGGTGCCGACGGTGGAGATGACGGTGCACGTTCGCGCCGTTCCGGCGCCGGGGCCCATCGCCTGCGAGTTCACGACGCGCTTCGTGCAGAACGGGTTGCTCGAAGAAGACGGAACCTTGTGGGACTCGGCCGGCACGCTGGTGGCCCAAAGTCGCCAACTCGCCCTCGCCCCACGCGGCTGAGAGTCAGCGTGAGACCCTTAGTTCGCGGGTGTCTGGTTCGAGGCTCAGTTTCCAGCCACCCTCGTGCGCGGCGTGGTGGTGCCTCGAGCAGAGCGGAACCATGTTGCCCAGATCGGTTGATCCGCCAGATTCCCAGTAGTCGATGTGGTGAATCTGGCAATGGTGGTACGGCACCTCGCACTCGTGTATCGCGCAGGTTCTGTAACTGGCCTCGAGCGCTCGCCGCTGATGAACAGTGGCGAGCCGTCTACTTCGACCCACGTCGAGTGGAACCGACGGCCCCGCGAGCACCACGGGGACGATGTCGGCTTCGCAAGCGAGGCGGCGAATGGTGTCGACAGGAAGCGAAGCACCGAACTCGGTGTGTCGCACGGAAGCTTCGTGCAGACCTTTCGCGAGTGTGTCGAGGTCGACGTGAACCACGAGTTCGGCTCGTGCCTCGCGCCCGAGGTCGTCACCTCCGGGACTGGAAGTATGGGAGCGAGCAGCCAGCGCCACGACGGCGTGAGCGCGACGATGATCGTTGGGTTCGACCCATGGCATCACGTCGACGGGTTCGCCGGCGTGGAACATTGCCTCGACGCGTCGATTGATGGCTCCCTGAAGAAGTGCGCCCGACTCGGGATCGAATGCACCTCGCAACTGAACCATGCCCTCGGCGTCGTTCCAGATCTTGAGATACGTGGAGCGGCGCTGACGATCGAGCGTGGCCAGGCCACCATCGGTGAGCACGGATTGAGCGGTGGTGCGTACCAGAGCTGCGAACTCGCCCGCTGGCATGGATTGCGCGGCATCCGACAGCTGAGGCAGGTGATCGAGGAAGGCGGCTTGGTTCTGAGCGGCGGCACGCAGGCCGCTCTGGAG
>VERK01000197.1 GCA_018882725.1 Actinomycetota bacterium
GCGCTGAAGCGGTCGTCGTGGGCTCGGTGGAGTGCCGCCGACGTCACGATGGCCACCGTCGCGTCACGCAGCCGCGGGGCCGCTGCCCACGCGGTGGTGTCGAAGGTCGGGACCGGGAGGTTCTTTCCCATCTCGCGCATGGCCTGGTCGCCGTTCACGACATCACAGTAGCGAGGGCCGTGCGGCTACGAAGCCCCCACCGAGCGTCTGCGAGGATGGGCGAGCCCGAAAAGAAGGTGGGGGAACCATGTCCGTCGTCATCGATGTCGATCGTTCGAATCTGTCCGTCAGCCGTCTCAACCGCACACCGTCGCGACCGCTAGCTGATGGCGAAGCGCGGCTGGCCATCGACGCTTTTGCGCTGACGGCCAACAACATCACGTACGCGGTGTTCGGTGACGGACTGCGCTACTGGGACTTCTTCCCGGTGGGCGAGGGATCGTGGGGACGGGTGCCCGTGTGGGGTTTCGCCGACGTGGTCGAGTCGAAGTCGGCGCTCGAAGTCGGCCAGCGGTTCTACGGATATCTGCCCATGGGGACCGAGCTGGTCGTTCAGGCCGGACGCGTCGATGCGCGCGGATTCACCGACCTGGCCGAGCATCGCTCACCGATGGCCGCCGCGTACAACCGCTACTCGAACACCGCCGCCGACCCCACGTATCGCGCCGACCGCGAGGCGCATCAGATGGTGCTGTGGCCCTTGTTCATGACGTCGTTCATGATCGACGACTTCTTGGGTCAGAGCGTTCTGTCCGACTCCGACGTCAGCACGGTCGTCGTGTCGAGCGCATCGAGCAAGACCGCGATCGGCGCGGCGTTCCTCGCCGCGTTGCGCCCCGACATCCACGTCGTCGGCGTCACGTCGAAGGGCAATGCGTCGTTCGTGAACGACCTCGGTTGCTATTCGTCGGTCGTCACCTACGACGAGGTCGCGCAGGGATCGGCGTCGTGGCCGGAAGGACGCGCTGCGTACGTCGACATCGCGGGCGATCAGGCCGTCACGGGCGGAGTGCACCGCATTTTCGAAGACGACCTCGCGTACAGCATGGTGGTGGGCGGAACGCACTGGTCGGCTCCGCGCGCCGAGGGAGCCATGCCCGGCCCCAAGCCCGAGTTCTTCTTCGCGCCGTCGCAGATCGCTCTGCGCACCAAGGAATGGGGCCGCGAAGGACTCGACCAACGTGTGGGCGATGCGTGGGATCGCTTCGCGTCGTGGTCGAACGGTTGGTTGCGGTTCGAGACCACACAAGGCGCCGAGAACGTCGAGCGGCTCTACGGCGAGATGCTCGCGGGCCGCGTCGATCCGCGGGTCGGCCACGTGTGCCGCATGGGTTGATCGCTCATCGCTGTCGAGAACGGGATTCCGGAAAAGGAAACGGGGGGCGGTTCCGAAGAACCAGCCCCCCGTCCGGGAAGGAATCGTGCCCCGTAGGGCGACGAGATCAGGCGCGCAGGCCCTTGTTGATCGCGTTGAACACGGCGTCCTTCAGCGGAATCATTCCGCAGATGATGGCGCCGTTGGCGACGTAGTTGATCCACTCGTCTTCATGGACCCAGCCCCAGCCACCGAGGACCATGCCCCAGTCACCGAAGAGCCAAACCATGAGGATCGACACGAGCAGCGTCAGGTTGGCTCCGATCACCGGCAACTTGCCGACGTGGCCGTCGACGCCTGCGAGTCCGAGAACCGAGTGGAGGACTTTCATGACGGCTTCCAGAAGGATGGCCATCACGATGAAGAGTCCGATGACGTACATGTGAACCCCTTTCGGTAGGTGCGGTCCGTGGCCGCGTGGGCACGGTATGAAGCACATACGCACAAGGTGGTGGATTTATTGTAAAAATGCGGTTTGACCTGGTGGAACGAGCACGGAGAGTGGTCAGCTGGCTGATTGGGCCAGGGCGCGGCGCACCAGATCGGCCACCAGCGAGGTCGACCACGAGACCGATCGGGGGTCCATCACGAACCGCCCGGCCTCGTCGTTGGCGGCGACCGGGCGGATGCGAGGCCCGCCACCAAAGGTGAGGGCCGGGCGGCGTTCCCACTCGCGGGCGGCCAACGCCAGTCCGAACTGTGCCAACGCGCGTCGTTCGCTCACATCGAGTTCGGTCAGATCGAGTGCGCGCAACGCCAGAGCGGCGCCGTCACGTGCGGCATCCACCCAACGACGAACACCCTCGCCGACCGACTCGGTGATCGCCTCGGTGTCGAGCGCGGCCACGTCCGACCACCACGCGCGCTCGGGTCGCGCACCTGGCCAGTGCTCGTCGTCGGGAAACGCAGTGGCTTCGGCGAGTCGACGTATGCCGAGTCGATCGATCTCGAGATCCCACGCCTGCACGGCGTCGTCACCACGACACCATGCCAGCGCGCTCACGATGGTGGGCCACGAGGCGCGTGCGAACTCCATGGGGTTCACCAACACGCCGGCGATCGACGACCGAATGGTCGCGTCGCGCCCGGAGTACGGACCGAGATGAAGAGCCTCGGTCATCAGCGCATCGTTGACTGGTGTGTTGTCCCAGATGAGCGGTGCACGATCACCAGTCGCGTTTCGTCGAGCATTCACATCGTTGACGGTGATCGTGTCGCACACGACGTGTGAGCCCGTCCACATCACGAGAACCTCGTGGTCGAGGCCGTCGATCAATCGCTCGAGATACGGCGACGACACGCCACCGGCGTAGTGCGTGGGAACCAGCCAGACCGGAACGCCGAATGTCCGGCGAACCGTGTTGGCCAGATCGCGATGACGTGACGCAGCATCGAGTTCGGGAACGTCGTCGAAGCACAACGTGAGGCCCTGGACTCCGGCCTGCACCACCGGCCGCAATTTGGCGATCACTTCGTCGGTCGTGGCGTCCGGGCCGGGGGTGAGGCCCACCGAAACGTGCACACCACCCTGACGGCGCGCCAGCTCGCCGAATTCGCCGATCTCGTCGGGTGTGAACGGCTCGCGCCAGGCATCGCGGTGACGTGGAGCGGCCTTGGGCGCCCAGACGTACCAATTGCCTCCGTGAGTGGCGAGGAGATCGATGGTGGCCAGGCGATCGGCGGGCGACCAAGGCGGACCGTAGAAGCCTTCGATGACCCCCGCGATCAGCGCCACGGGCTCACACGACCAGATTGACCATGCGGCCGGGTACGACGATTACTTTCTTGGGCGCGGCGCCGGCCAGAGCGGCCACCACCTTGTCGTCGGCGAGGGCGATCGCTTGAACGGCGGCTTGGTCGGCGTCGGCCGGAGCCGAGATACGCGCGCGCACCTTGCCGTTGATCTGCACCGGATACTCCACCGAATCGTCGACCAAGAGGCTCGGATCGGGAACCGGGAACGACACGAACGTGATCGAACCCGAGTGTCCGAGTCGGCCCCACAGCTCCTCGGCGAGGTGAGGGCACAGCGGGGACAACATCTGCACCAACGAATCGGCCACCTCGCGCGGGGTCGCGCCCGAACGAGTGACCTCTTGGGTGAGGGCGTTGTTCAGTTCGATCAACTTGGCGATGGCCGTGTTGAAGCGCAAGTTGTCCATGTCGGCGCGAACGCCGTCGATCGTGCGATGCAGTAGCCGGCGCAACTCGTCGGGTGTGGCCGAATCCGACACGCGCAGTTCGCCGGTGTCTTCGTCGACGAGGTTTCGCCACACGCGCTGCAAGAAACGCTGCATTCCCACGACGTCGCGGGTGTTCCAGGGACGACTCGCTTCGAGAGGTCCCATGCTCATCTCGTACAGGCGGAACGTGTCGGCGCCGTATTCGTCGTACATCTCGTCGGGCGTGACGATGTTCTTGAGGCTCTTGCCCATCTTCCCGTATTCGCGCGCGACCTTCTCGCCCTCGAACCAGTAGGCGCCGTCACGCTCTTCCACTTCGGCCGCCGGAACCGGCTGGCCGCGCGGATCGCGGTACGCGTAGGCCTGGATGTAACCC
>VERK01000198.1 GCA_018882725.1 Actinomycetota bacterium
GACGAGGGACGACTTGTGACTGCGCCCGTGCGGCTCAATTCGGTCCATGTTTTCGACCTGCTCAATCATCTGCTGGGTGGTTTGACGATCACGGATTCGCGATTGATCGAACCTGGTCGACCCGACAATGGCGGATACATGACCTGCACCTCGAAGCGCGGAGATCTTTGCTCAATCTCAACGAACTGGAATGCGCCAGCGAATTTTTCGCTCACCATCGATCGCGATGGTGAGCGATTCGAACTTCGTCCACTGGAGATTGCCACGGTGTATCGCGGGATGGAAGTCATCGAACCGTCGCAGGAGATTCCGATTCGCCGCTATGTGCCACAGGCGGTGAAAAAGATCGTTCCCCCAGACCACGAGGTGAAATTCAAGCCAGGATTCGTCGACCAAGCTCGAGCATTGCGTGGATTGTTGGAAGGCACGCGGTCACCAATCGCCGCGAGCCTCACCGATGCGCGTGTCGCCCTCGAGTTTGCCGAGCGAATGCTGGGGTTGATGAACTAGTCGCCTGCGACTGGTGCACTGAGCGGCGAACTCGACGCATCACGTCGGCGCTCACCGTTTTCGATTGCGTCGAGCAAGTGAATCGAGATGTCGGCGACCTTCACCTCGTGTTCTTCCTTGCCTGCGCCCTTCACGCCGTCGTCCAACATCACGTAGCAGAACGGACATGCGGTGGCGACGCGCGTTGCGCCGGTCGAGATCGCTTCGGCAGCACGCTCGTCATTGACCTTCGTGCCGATGTTCTCCTCCATCCACATGCGGGCTCCACCGGCTCCACAGCACATACCCTTCGTGCCGTTGCGTGGCATCTCGACGACCTCGACTCCACTGATGGATCCGACGACGTTTCGTGGGGCCATGTAGACGTCGTTGTGACGTCCGAGGTAGCAGGAGTCGTGGTACGTGATGCGCTCTTCAAGCGTCGCGTTGCTGACGTCCAACTTGCCTGACTCGATCAAGCTCTCCAGCAACTGCGAGTGGTGGACGACCTCGTACTTGCCACCCAATTGCGGATACTCATTGGCGAGCGTATTGAAGCAGTGCGGGCACTGCGTGATGATCTTCTTCACGCCCATGCCGTTGAGCATCTCGACGTTCGGCATGGCCAGCATCTGGAACAGATACTCGTTGCCCGACCGGCGGGCCGAGTCGCCAGTGCACATTTCGCTCGGGCCGAGAATCGCCACGTCGATTCCGGCGCGACGCAACAACTTGGCCATCGACTGCGTGACCTTCTTGTTCTTGTCGTCGAACGAACCGGCGCAACCGACCCAATAGAGGTATTCGTGCGAGAAGGCGTCACCCGGATCGACCACGTCGACGTCGAGGTCCTTGGCCCAGTCGGCGCGCTCACCCTGGTTCATTCCCCACGGATTGCCCTGGTTCTCCATGGCGCGATACGCGTTACCCAACTCGGCCGGGAAGTTGCTCTCCATGAGCGACAGATAGCGACGCATGTCGAGGATCTTGTCGAGGATTTCGATGTTGACCGGGCAGATCTCGTCGCAAGCCTTGCACGACGTGCACGACCAGATCTCTTCGGCGGTGATGCGCTCGAAGAGCGAGTTGGCACCGATGGTGATCTCGCCGTCGGTGCCGAGCGGCGGAGTCACGCGACCACCCGGCGCATGCGCCGCAGTCGCGGCCATCACTTCGCCGGTCTTGAGCACGATCTCTCGCGGGTCGAGAGGCTTGCCGGTGGCGTGAGCCGGGCACACACTCGTGCAACGACCGCACATCGTGCAGGCATCGGTGTCGAGCAACTGCTTCCAGGTGAAGTCTTCGACCACCGACGCACCAAACGACTCGAGCGACGTCTCGGTGAGGTTCGGCATGGCCTTCATCGCACCCTTCGGGCGATTGCGGTCCTTCAAATACATGTTGAGCGGCGACGTGAAGATGTGACGCAACATGGTGATGGGCAAGATGGCGAGGAACGCCACGAACGTGAGCACATGGCCGATCCACCAGCCCTGGTGCCACGTCTGCAAGCTTTCGGCTGACCATCCGTCGACCAACTGCGCCAACGGATAACCAACCACCGACCACTTCTCGTGATCGACGTTCATCCCCGACGCCTGGTTCTCGGCGATACGGAACATCTCGGCACCAAAACCGGAGACGCCAATGACCAGCAACACACCGAGGATCACGGCGTGCTCGGGCTTGGTCTTGATGCGAATGCGATACGGCCGCTGCACGTAGCGACGCAGTATGGCCCAGATCACGCCAACGGTGAACACCACACCGGCCACGTCACCCACCAACGCGTAACCGCGGTACACATCGCCGTGCAGGAACTTGAGGTCTTCGGGCATCTGGTGATCGATCTCGAGCACCGTGGTCACGCCGAGCAACACCAGGAATCCGAAGTAGATCAACGAGTGCATGAGGCCCGCGGCCGAGTCGCGCAGCAGCGTCTTCATGTAGACGCCAGCGCGGAAGTCGGCCAGGCGGTTCTTCACGTTCTTGGCGGTGGTGCGACGGCGATCGGGCGCGCCTCGCTCCCAATTGCGGATTCGATCGGCGAAGCGGAACGAACCCCACAGGATCATCACCGGGATGACGGTGTAGAAGGCCACCTTGAGCGGACCGGGAATGCCACCGAACACCTTGCGATGAATGGGCGAGTCTCCTTCCCAACCGGTGAGAAGAGGAACGATTCCCGACACCACCGTGAAGCCGGCCACGAAGCAGCCGATGGCGATGGAAAGTTGGTACGGCTTGAGTCGTCGCGGACCCGAGGGTGCGGCGGGGGTGTCAGCGTGCGTGGCCATGCAGGTCAGACGCTACTTGGCAAGGCCGACCGACCCGAACCCTGTCCGAGAACAGGGTGGGGCAATCGCACGAAATCAGCCGAAGTACTGGCGGTCGAGTTCGCGGATGCGGCCGGCCAACGTGGCCAACAGCTTGTGCGACAGCGCGGGCACCTGGTCGAGAACACCGAGGAACTGACGCTGGCTGATCACCAGCAGAGTGCACTCGGTGTCGGTGACGACCGATGCGGTACGCGGACCGTGATCGAGGAGCGACAGTTCGCCCACCACGGAGCCGGCGCCGAGCGTGGCGACCTTCTTGCCATTGCGCTTCACTGTGGCCGAACCCTTGATGATGACGAAGGCCTCGCGGCCGGCCTGGCCCTGATCGACGATCAGTGAGCCTGCCTCCATGACGATCTCGTCTCCGGACTTGGCGATCTTCTCCAGGTCCTTGTTCGAGCACGAGGAGAACAAGGCGACCTTGCGAAGGCTTTCGAGGTACGACTTCTTGGACATGAGCCTCACTATACGACGCTCGTGAACATGTGATGACTTGAGCAACGAGTCAGCGGTCACCGGGCTGAGCCGACGGCCACATCAGGCGCCGGCTTGTTTGGCCACCGCGGCTGCGGCGGCCGCGATCGCCTCGGCATCACCCAAGTACTCGGCCGATCGAACGGCCAGGGCCTCGGTGAACTCGTACCGACGCGGGACTCCGGTGGGGATGTTCAACTCGGCGATGTCGGCCTCGGAGATCTGCTCGAGATGCATCACCAGCGCTCGCAGCGAGTTGCCGTGCGCCGTTACCAGAACGTCGAGCCCCGACCGCAACTGCGGGACGATGGCGTCCTCCCAGTACGGAAGCACGCGGGCCACGACGTCCTTCAAGCACTCACTGGCCGGAAGAACATCGGGGTCGAGGAGTCGATAGCGACGGTCGTTCACGGGGTGTTCGGGGCTCGAGGTATCGACCGGGGGCGGCGGAACGTCGAAACTGCGCCGCCACAACTTGGTCTGCTCGGCACCGTGACGCTCGGTGGTGGCCTTCTTGTCGAGACCCTGCAGCGCGCCGTAGTGCCGTTCGTTCAATCGCCACGAACGCTGCACCGGCAACCACACCTGGCCCATCGATTCGAGCGCGAGATGGCACGTGACA
>VERK01000199.1 GCA_018882725.1 Actinomycetota bacterium
ACACAATCCACACTGACCGAGTGGTGGTGTATCGGAACGTAGTGAACCTGAACGCCAACCCCCCGAGCACGAAGGGCGTCGAACACCTCCCGGCGATCGTGTACAAGAACCGGAAACAGGTGATAAGCGTGGCGAAATCCCTCCGCGGGCGACGGCGGGAGAGTCAGATCGAGGCCCGACCAGTCTTTTCGGTACTGAGCCGCTATCTCATTACGTCGCAGAATCAGCTCATCGAGGCGTCTCAACTGACTGAGACCTAAAGCAGCCTGTACATCGGTCATTCGGTAATTGAAACCGACCTCGGAGATTTCGTAAAACCACTCACCCTGTTCGGGGCGCCTCACGATTCCATGCGTCCGAAATCGCCGAAGTCTTTCAGCGAGAAGCGAATCATTGGTAGTAACCATTCCGCCCTCTGCAGTTGTAATCGGTTTGACGGGGTGGAACGAGAAGCAACACATGTCACTGTCCGAACAATTTCCAACAGGTCCTCTCGGAGTCCACGCCCCCAGAGCGTGAGCTGCGTCTTCGATGACGACCTCAGGGCGATTGTCTCGACCCAAGCGACCAAGTTCCATCGGCAGCCCCGCAAAGTGGACTGCGACCAGACCTTGAAGACCAGTCGGAAGCAGCCGCACGTCAAGATTCCAAGTCTGGGTATCGATATCGACCAGGACTGGTCTGGCGCCAACGTATCGAGCGCAATTCGCGCTCGCCATGAACGTGAGAGGAGAGGTTGCAACACGATCACCTGACCCGAGGCCCGCAGCCCAAGTTGCACCGTGGAGAGCTGCCGTCCCTGAAGAGTACGCAACCGCGAATCTGGCTCCCACGTACTCCGCGACTGCCGACTCGAAACGTTCGATCATTGGCCCCTGAGTGAGCCAATCGCCGCGAAGAACTTCGACAACTGCCGCGATGTCGTCCTCCGATACCGATTGGCGGCCGTACGGGATCATGTGAAGTCGGCAACCAACCGTCGAATCTCGTCCACCGACAGCCACCGATCGTTCGTATTGCTTCGGTAGGCAAACCCGTCAGGGAGGGGAGAACCAACCTCCGACCATGTGGGCTTACCCCACTCTTGAATCACCGGGGTGACCACAAAGCGATCCGGAGTGGCAAAGGTTCTCCGGGCATCGTCTTCACTCACCATCTCCTCGTGAAGCTTTTCGCCCGGACGGATACCGACCACTCTTATCGGAACACCTGGCGCGATTGCCTCCGCGATGTCGAGGATCTTCGTCGACGGAATCTTCGGTACGAAGATTTCGCCCCCTTGCATCTGGTCGAAGCTCGAGACGACAAAATCGACAGCCTGCGGAAGCGTGATCCAGAACCGAGTCATTCTCGGGTCGGTAATCGGAATCTCCCCCGAGGAAGCAAGTCGCTTGAACAGGGGGATCACAGAGCCGCGGCTCCCCATCACGTTTCCGTAACGGACGACGGAAAACTTCGTCCCTTGACTCCCCGAATAGTGATTGCCGGCGACGAACAACTTGTCCGAGCACAGCTTTGAGGCTCCGTACAGGTTGATTGGGCTCGATGCCTTGTCGGTCGACAAAGCGATCAACTTCTCCACCCCCGCGTCGATCGCGGCATTGATGACGTTCTCGGCGCCGAGCACGTTGGTCGCGATGCATTCGAATGGGTTGTACTCAGCGGTGTCTACCTGCTTGAGGGCGGCTGCGTGAACGACGACATCGATCCCCTGCATCGCCCGCTCGAGGCGCCCCGCATCGCGGACATCACCAATGAACCAACGCATCGGATCCGGGTTCCCACACTCGCTTCGAAACTCGTACTGCTTCAACTCGTCCCGGGAGTACACGACCACGCGACTGGGCGCATGGTGTTCGAGTATGTGCTTGATGAAGGCTTTACCGAATGAGCCAGTCCCCCCGGTCACGAGAATCGATTTTCCGGTCAGGAACGAAGGCGTTTTCGACACGCAATCAGCCTAATTCCCCAGTTGGCTGGCAGGAGGCGCAGGTCATGTGCCCTGGCATGAGAACGGGTGGGAACTAGGTTTGACCGCCATGAACCCGGTGACCAGAGTCTTCGCCTCGCGCGAGATGCTCTGGAACCTCACCTTGCGGGAGTTGCGCACCAAGTACCGGCGTTCGGTCCTCGGCTGGGCCTGGTCGATGCTCAACCCGTTGGCCAACGTGGCCATCTACTTCTTCGTGTTCGGCGTTCTCTTCAATGCGCAAGCGCCACGCGGTTTCAACAGCCCGGTGGAGGGCTTCGCCTGGTTCCTGCTCTGCGCACTCTTGCCCTGGAACTACTTCGCCAACATCAACAACATGGGCCTCGGCTCGATGTCGGCCAACTCGGGTCTCGTGCGCCGCGTGGCTTTCCCGCGCGAAATCCTCGTGTTCGCCAACGTGCTGCACGCCACCGTGCAGTTCGCCATCGAGATTGCGATTCTCGTGGTGATCCTCGCCCTGGTGGGCAGCCCGCTCTACGCGTATCTGCCCGCCATGCTCGTGTCGGGCGTTCTGCTCGGCCTGTTCGGTTCGGGTCTGGCCTTGGCGCTGAGCGCCCTGGCCGTCTACTTCCGCGACCTCGCCTACTTGTGGGGCATCTTGCTCCAGGTGTGGTTCTTCGCCACGCCGATCGTGTACGACCCCGCGCTCATCGATCGCGAGGCCCCGGGCTGGAGCCAGCCGATCCTTCACGCCAACCCACTCAACCTGGCCGCCGAGATCTTCCGCGACTGCCTCTATCACGCACAGTGGCCCAACTGGGCCAGCGTTGGTTACCTAGCGCTCTACGCCGCGGGTGGGCTCAGCATTGGGTGGTGGATCTTCCGCCGACTCGATCGCCGTCTGGCCGAAGAAGTCTGATCACCCGACTCAGCGCGACGGCCGACACCGCTGACGCCACCACGATCAGCGACACCGCCACCAGGTTCGACATCATCGGTGGCTCCCATGGTGCATCCGATGTGAACCACCACGTGCCTTCGAACCCCACCGCGTAACGGCGCAAGTTCTGCAACAGCGACCAGACGTGCACCGCACCCCACACAGCGAGGAGTACGACGGACAATCGGTTTCCCACCGATGACGCGAATCGGCTCTGGCCAATCGCCAACGCCGACACCACCGCCACGATCACCCAGATGGGCAACATGTAGCGCCCCTGGAAGTACGGGAAGATCAACATCCCGAACACAACCGGCGTAGCGAACAACGCCAGCAGCGACACCCCTTCGGCCACCACCAACTGACCGGCCCCCGACACCAGACCCAGAACGATCACCGTCACGCACACCGCAGCGGCCACGAAGAACCACGTGCGGCCAATGAACGTGTCGATCCACCCGAACGTTCCGATCATGTGATCGAGGTACACCCGCATCGAGCCGAGGCCTTGCCAACGCGACCCGTTACCTTTCACTTCACCCGTGGTGAGCAGACGATGCACGATCGGGCCCACCCACTTGACGGCCGCAATCACTGCACCCGTCAGCACCGCCGCCACGACCACTCGCTCGCGCACCGACCACCGTCGCGGATCGAACGCCGACAACCGCGCGCGCAGGTTCGAACCCGCGAGAGCGAGAGGTGCCAACGACACCGCAAGAATCACCACCCATAGCGCGCTGTCGCGACGAACCAACAACAACCCGGGCACACCCACACTCACGGCCACCACGGCCACCCGTCCGCGTTCGCCGTACACCCAGCGGGCCATCGCACCAGCCACCACCATCAGTGAGAAAGCCAACGTGATCCCCGACGGATTTATAGTGGACGACACGAACACCGACATCGGTGTGAGTGCCAACGTGAATCCCACGACCGGCCAGCGTCCACGATCGGGTCGAATCAACAACGCACCGGCCCACGCCAGCAGCGAACAGCACACCACGGCCATCCACAGTCGCATCACG
>VERK01000200.1 GCA_018882725.1 Actinomycetota bacterium
GCGCTCGATGGCCAAGTAGAAGAACGTGTTCATCAACGACGTTGCGATTCCGAACACGGCCAGTGCGACCCACTCGGCCTTCGTGAAACGGTGTCGAAGGCTCGATGCCGACACGAACATCAGTGCGACTGATGCTCCGATCACGCGAAGCCAGGCGACACTGGCCGGATCGACCTCGTCGAAGAGATTGACCGCGATCGTCGCGCCGATGTACTGCGCCGTCGCACTGAGGACGAAGAGAGCCTCGGGGGGAGCCGAGGCCATGAACGAGCCGACCGGGCCGACGGACGCGGCCCGAGGCGACGACGAGGACCGCTGACGAGTCAGTCGAACAGTTCCGGATCGGTGCGGCAGATCTCTTGCCACAGTGGCTGGAACTGGAACCATCCGGCGAGATGGTGTCCGGTCTGTTCCTGCGTGTACGCGGCGTACTCGTGGCGAATCTTCTTCGGTGTTCCGGCCGCCATGGCGAGCAACTGCGCCTGACACGAACGGTCCATCGTGATGAACCAAAACGCGGCTTCTTCGACCGTGGTGCCCACGGTGAACAAACCGTGGTTCTGATGGATGGCGGCCTTGCCCGATGGAAACGCCGCCGCGAGTTCCTTCCCGGCGTCGATGTCGAACACGACGGCTCCGCCTTGTTCGGAGATCACGCGATGATCGTCGTAGAAGATGCACGCGTCCTGTGTGATCGGGTCGAGCGGAATGCCGAGCGAACTGAACGCCTTGCCGTGCACCGAGTGGGCGTGCGCGGCGGCGATCACATCGGGACGCGCTTGGTGAATGGCCGAGTGAATGACGAACGCGGCGCGGTTCACGGGCATGTCGCCGTGAACGACCTCACCCTGGTGGTTGACGAGCAGAAGATCGCTCACGCGCATGTGGCGGAACGACAGACCGAACGGGTTGACCCAGAAGTGATCGGTCTTCTCGGGGTCACGCACGGTGATGTGCCCGGCGACTCCTTCGCCGAATCCGAGACGACCGAAGATGCGCAACGCGCCCGCCAACCGCTGTTTGCGATACAGGCGTTCGTCCTCGACGTTGTCGAAGGTGGGCAGAGCCAGCAACTGAGCGTTGCCCATCGCGGCGGTACGCAATGACGGATCTTCGGTGGTGGTCATGGCTCCGAGGCTAGACCCCCTGGTGAGTCGACCATGATGCCGACCATGATGCCGACCATGATGCGGGCGACCTCGCGTTCCCGGTGGCACAATCGCAAGATGAATCGTGAGATCGCACCGGCATCCATCGCCCCGACCGCGGCCAACTACGCCCACGCGATCGTCTCGGAGTCGACCCAGCGCTGGCTTCACACCTCGGGCATCGTGCCGATCGCTCCCGACGGGTCGGTTCCGTCGTCCATCGCCGAGCAGGCTCGGATGGTGTGGGCCAATCTCACCGCGATACTCGCCGACGCGGGTATGGGTCCGCACGACGTCGTCTCGGTCACCACCTACGTGGTGGTCGGACAGCCCTTGGCGCCGGTGATGGTGGCGCGAGACACTGCACTCGGTGGCCATCGGGTCGCGAGCACGCTGGTCACGGTGCCCGCGCTGGCGCGCCCCGAATGGCTGATGGAAATCGCACTCGTCGCCGCCCACTGACTCGGGGTCGTGACTCGTGCCCACCGGATGGGTGCGTACAGCCGAATCGCTCCTACGCTTCACACGATGAGCGACGACAAGCGCACCGATTCGGGAATTCCGGTCAAGGCTCTCTACACCGCCGACGACCTCGCGGGCTGGAATCCAGCCGAGCGATTGGGAACCCCCGGCCAGCCGCCCTACACCCGCGGCGTGTACCCCACGATGTACCGCGGCAAGTTGTGGACGATGCGCCAGTACGCCGGCTTCGGCACGGCCGAGTCCACCAACGAACGCTTCAAGTTCTTGTTGGCAGCGGGCCAGACCGGACTGTCGTGCGCGTTCGACCTACCCACACAAATGGGTTACGACTCCGATCACGCTCGCGCCGAAGGTGAAGTGGGCAAGGTCGGAGTGGCCATCGACTCGATGGCCGACATGCGCCTGTTGCTGAAGGACCTGCCGCTCGACAAGGTCACGACGTCGATGACCATCAACTCGACAGCGGCCATCTTGCTGCTCATGTACGAACTGGTCGCCGAGGAGCAGGGTGTTCCGTCCACGGCCATCAGTGGCACCATCCAGAACGACCTGTTGAAGGAGTACATCGCGCGCGGCACGTACGTGTACCCGCCCAAGCCGTCGATGCGGATCATCACCAACATCTTCGAGTACTGCGCCAAGAACGTTCCGAAGTGGAACACCATCTCGATCTCGGGTTACCACATCCGCGAAGCCGGTTCGACGGCCGTGCAGGAGATCGCGTTCACCATCGCCAACGGCATCGCGTACGTGGAAGCAGCGGTGGCGGCTGGCCTCGACGTCGACGACTTCGCCCCGCGCTTGTCGTTCTTCTGGAACGCCCACAACAACTTCTTCGAAGAAGTGGCCAAGTTCCGCGCGTCCCGGCGCATCTGGTACCGCATCATGTCCGAGCGCTTCGGCGCGAAGAAGGAAGCCAGCAAATTGCTGCGCTTCCACACGCAAACCGGCGGAAGCACACTGACGGCTCAGCAGCCCGAGAACAACATCGTGCGCGTGGCTGTGCAGTCGATGGCCGCAGTCATGGGTGGTACCCAGAGCCTGCACACCAACGGCTTCGACGAGGCGCTCAGTCTCCCCACCGAGCGGGCGGCTCGTATCGCGTTGCGCACGCAGCAGATCATCGGTTACGAGAGTGGTATCGCCGATACGCCCGACCCGCTCGCGGGCAGTTACTTCGTCGAGACGCTCACCGACGAAATCGAGCGTCTCGCCCTCGAATACATCGCCAAGATCGACGACATGGGTGGTGCGGTGGCCGCCATCGAGTCGGGCTATCAGATGGATGAAATCGAGCAGGCGGCGTACGAGTACACGAAGTCGATCGACGACGACGAGCGAGTGATCGTGGGTCTCAACAAGTTCTCGGTGGACGACGACCCCGAGCCCGAGGTCTTCCCGATCGATCCGTCGCTCGAGCGCGGCCAGAAGACACGCTTGGCCGACTACAAAGCCAAGCGTGATCGCGCGAAGGTCGATGCCGCGTTGCAGAACGTGGCCGATGCGGCCCGTGGCACCCAGAACGTGCTGTACCCGATGAAAGAAGCGTTGCGGGCCGACGCGACGCTCGGTGAGATCAGTGATGCGTTGCGTGGCGTGTTCGGGCTGTATCAGCCCTGACGACTACGCGAAGAGTTTCGCCAACCGGTCGAGGGTGGCGATCATCGACTTCTTGTTGCGACCCGGAGCATTGATCGCGCGCAACATCAGTTGCGACTTGCTGCCGTTGTAATCGAACTGCTCGGTCACCAACGTGCCGCCGTCGGTGGGCTCGAGGATGTAACGCCATACGTGACCGCCGAAGTGGCGCCAGGCGATGCGCTTGCCCTCGTCGAACTCGACCACTTCGTTGGTGATCTTGTACGGGGCGCCGATCTTCATGTCCATGCCGAATTTGGAGCCCAGCGACAAGCGGGTCGGTGCATCCGACTGCGCCGCCTTCACCGAACCCGATCCGTCGATGTCGGCATGACGCTTGGGGTCGGCCAGGAGATCGAAGATCTGTTGTGGCGTGGCGGCCACGACTTTGTTCACGGACACGATCTTCTTGGGGTCACTTCCGGCCATGACGACTCGCTTTCCTCGATGATGCTTTCGCTGGTGATGAATGTCTTCTGATTCGAATCAACTCGACAATGTTTCCACGACCGCGCGACCGGTGCGACGCCCCGAGTACAACGCTCCTTGGATCGACGCGGTGTCGCGATGATCGCCGCACACGAAGAGGCCCTGACCCAACGACACCGGCTTCTTGGGGGAGAAC
>VERK01000201.1 GCA_018882725.1 Actinomycetota bacterium
AGGTGAGCCAGGACGAGATGATGCGCTCGATGCTCGACGTGCGCACCGATCAGGACTCGCCGGTACCCGTCCCCGACGGCGCGTCGGCCCGCGCCATCGCCGCCGCCATGGGACGCGAGCGCTGGCGGCCGATCGCCGGCGACATGGTCGACTCGATGAGCGACGCCGAGTTCATGGACAGCATCGACTACACGCTGTTCCCCAATTTCCATCCGTGGGGCGCTTTCAACCGCATCGTGTACCGGTTCCGCCCGAATGGCGACAACCATCGCTCGGCGATCATGGAAGTGCTGTTCCTCTCGCCGTTCAACGGCGAGCGTCCGGCTCCGGCGGTCCGTCGCGATCTCACGATCGATGAACCATGGACCACCGCCACCGAACTCGGAATGCTGGCCAAGGTGTTCGACCAGGACGTGTTCAACATGTCGAAGGTGCAGATGGGTCTGGAAACCACGTTCAAGCCCGGAATCACGCTGGCCAACTACCAGGAGTCGAAGGTGCGCTGGCTGCACACCAAACTCGGCGAGTGGGTGGGTCGCTGATGCGCGGGATCATTCACCCCTTCACCAAGGCCCACTACGAACTCGACGACGACGGCAACATTCGCGTCACCAAAGACGGTCAGTGGGGTGTGTTCGCCACCAACGGCCGTCACCTGCGTGGCGAGATCCGCGAATGCGACCCTCAGCTGTGCGGATGGATCGGCGGTCCGCAGATCGCCAACCATCGCGTGAGCAAAGCCCCCATCGATCGAGCCTGACCAGCTCGCCACTTTCGAGCGAAACGGAGAACCCACATGCTCAACCCCGACGAGATGCCGCGACGACTCGGTGCTTTCCTGACGGCTCGCGCCGGACAGGAAGCATCCGTCGTGTCGTACGAGCCGATGATCGGTGGCTACAGCCGCCTGATGGCCCGTGCCGACATCCGGTGGAAGGACGGTCGCAACCAGACCGTGGTGTTGCGCGGAGATCCGCCTCCAGGCAAAGCGATGATGGAGACCGACCGCGACGTCGAGTGGGCGTTGCTGCAGTCACTCACCCAGGCCTCGTCGATTCCGATGGCCAAGGCCCTGCACTACGACGGCACCGGTGCCGAACTCGGAACGAAGTGCATCGTCCTCGAATTCGTGGAAGGCAGTTCTCTCCAAACGCTGCTGAACGCCTGCGATCCGGCCCAGGGCTACGGCCGCCACACGTTCGATCTCGTCGACACGATGGCCCGAGTGCACCGCATCGACCCCAACGACGTCGGATCGGCCATCCCGCGACCCACCGACTGGTCGTCGTACATCGACACTCTCATCGACCGCTTTCGTCAAGCCGAAGCCGCGCACGTCGAATCGAATCCGTTCCTGCGTTACGTCGCCGGCTGGCTACAAGCCAACAAGCCGGCTCCGCTCCCCTTGCGCCTCGTGCACAGCGACTTCCAACCGGCCAATATCATGGTCGACCCGTCGGGCGATCATTTGATGATCGACTGGGAACTCGCGCACATCGGCGATCCTCGTGAAGACATCGGGTATTACGCGGTGTACTCGGCCTCGTCGGGACCGAGCCTGATCATGAGCGATCCGGTCGCGTTCCTCGCGCGTTACCGCGAGCAGACGGGCTTCAGTGAGGAAGCCGTCAACCTCGCGACACTCGGCTACTTCTCGTCACTCGCCGCCATCACGGTGTATGCACAAGTGTTGGCCGGCGCCGGTGCGATGGCTCGCGGCCTCAACGCCGGCATTCTCACCACGTACACGCTCAACGCGCTCAGCGTCGGACATTCGAACTTCATGGCGGGTTGCATCCCGCCGGCCGCCTAGGAGGAACCGTGCTCTCCCGTCCCACCACCGAGCAGATCATCCTCGATCTGCGCAACGAATTGCTCACCACCGTCGACGCGGCGGTCGAGTCACCCCCGGTGAAGATCGCCATTCAGATGATGGAGAACGTTCTGCGCAACTGCGCCGAACGGGCCGCCCACGAAATCGCCTGGATGCGCGAAGAAGGCGACGCCATGGTCGCATTCGCACGAGAGGTCGTGCAGACGCTGCCCGGAAACTCGAGCATCGATGACGCGTTGGCGACGTACGAGTCGGGTCACTCCGACAGCCTGCATCTCGACGACGTCTCGGCCACGTACAGCCTGGCCGGACACTGCTTCTCGGCCGCGCTCGAACATGCCGTGGCTCAGAACCACACCGCGTTGCACTTGAAGGCTCGCGCGATCCTCGACCTGCGCCTCGACCACGAGAATCGCATCAAGGGCGAGTGGGCGTTCGTCGGACGCGCGTGACATCGGTTCTCGTCGTCACCGGCGGTCACCCCTTCGAGGCCGATCCGTTCTTCGCGATCTTCGACGGCCTCGAACTCGACGAGTGGTCGAAGGCGACGGCTCCGTCGACTGATCACGACGTCGTCGTGTTCTACGACATGCCCGGACTGCAGTTCACGGGTGGCAATCCACCCGTGAACTTCCCCGAACCCAGTGCCGAGACGCGCACGGTGATCGAACGATTGCTGAGCGACGGCACGGGCTTGGTGTTCATGCACCATGCGGTCGCCGGTTGGCCGACGTGGGAACGGTACGCCGAGATCGTCGGCGGCCGATTCCATTATCAACCCGGTTCACTTCGCGGGCAGTCGTATCCCGATTCGGGCTACGTCTTCGACGTCGAGCACACGGTGTCGGTCCTCGAACCCGATCATCCGGTGTGCGCGGGTGTCGGATCGTCGTTCACCATCACCGACGAGTTGTACTGCTTCCCAGTGTTCGAGGACTCGATCGTGCCGTTGATGCGCACCGACTTCCCGGTGGACGACCCCTCGCGCTTCTATTCGGCCGATCTGGCCATCCGCGGACGACGCAACAGCAACGACGGCTGGAGCCACCCAGCCGGGAGCGCGCTGGTGGCCTGGGCCAAGACGGCCGGCAACTCGCCGGTCGTGTATTTGCAGTTCGGCGATGGCCCGGTCACCTACGCCGACGCGAACTTCCGCCGCGTTCTCCGCAACTCGATCGACTGGGTCGCGAGCGAGGCCGCTCGCGAGTGGGTCAGGACCAGGAATTCCAGCGAATGAACTTCTCGGCCGGCACACGCTTGGCCAACTTGAAGTCGGTACCGATGGTGTAGGCGATCGGGAACAAGCCGGCCTGCGTGTACTGATCGAAAGGAACACCAAGTAGGTCGGCGGCTTCCTTCTCGTTCGGCAAGTGCAGTGTGGTCCAGGCCGATCCGAGGCCGCGCTCGCGCAACGCGAGCATGAAGCTCCAGACGGCAGGGAGCAACGATCCCCACGCCGACGCCTGCTGGAACGCCGGAGTGCCGGTGTCGAGGCGACCCGCGATCAGCGGAATCAACAGCACCGGAACCTGATCGAGAACGTCGGCGAGATAGGTGGCCGAGTCGAGGATGCGCTCACCTTGATCGTCACGCTTCGGACGATTGGGGTCGTTGATGTACGGATAGAAGTTGCCGCGGTACATGTCGGCCAGCGCCTTCTTCTTGGCCGGATCGTCGACGAACAGCCAACGCCAACCTTGCATGTTCGATCCGGTGGGCGCCTGGTGGGCGATCTCGATGCACTCGTGTAGCACGTCGTGCGGAACCGGCTTGGTGAGATCGAGGCGCTTGCGCACCGACCGTGTGGTGGTCAACACCTCGTCGGCGGTCAGGTTCAGTTTCATGATCTCTCCTGTCAGTCGGCCGGCTTGGCGGCGCGCGATCTCATCCACTCGGTGGTGGCTTTGCCCATCTTGGTCCCGTCGTAACCGATTCGCTGGGTCGGAGTCACCTTCAGGATGATTCGCCGCGGTGAATCGAGGAACTCTTCGAACGCCTGGGCCCGGGCACCCTTCCCACCCATGATCGCTTCGGCCAGTTCGGGGG
>VERK01000202.1 GCA_018882725.1 Actinomycetota bacterium
AGTTGGCTAGAGCGCTTCCCTTACAAGGAAGATGTCGGGGGTTCGAGTCCCTCTGCGCCCACTACACCGTTTCGACTGACTCGGCCGCTTCGATTGCCTCGGGCGGTCTGATCGAACTCCGGTAACGACTGGAGTTGCCCTTGCTTGGGTGTTCACGTCCGGCCGGACCGGCTGCAAATGCGCGCAACACGTTGGTGGTGACTCCGCGCACGAACTCGGTGGTCTTCGGGTCGTCCCACTCGGCTTCGTCGAGCGCGAGGATCCAGGCGATCGTGCCGGTGGCGAACACACCCGCTCCGCTGTCGGCCGAGTAATACGTCATTGCGTGGTCGTAGAGGCCGTCGACGAACTTCACCGGGTTGGCCGCGAGAACTTCGAGTCCCTCAGGCTCGTGCTCGGCCAGGCCGAGACCATCAGCCTCGATCGAGACCAGACGCTTGAAACGTGTTCCGTTGCGTACCTTGACACCCTCGAACACCCAGTTGGTCGGATTCACGACGCGGAGTGACGTCTTCACTCCAGCCGCGAAATACTGCACGCCGATGAGGGCCGATTCGGGTCGACGCAGCGGCGGGTTTCGCCACTGCACGGTGGATTGCATCGGATCGTCTTCGGTGATCGGGTCGTCGTCGGCTCGTCGGTAGTTCGGCATCTGTCGGAGCGTGAGACCTTCGGTGTTCGGCTCGAGGCGGATATGGCGATACACGGCGTTGGCGCCGAAGAAGGCCAGGTTGATTCCGCGGTCGCGGGCTCGTTCGAGGGTCTCGCGCATCGGTGTCGAGTAGTACTCGTCGTGGCCGACCGAAAGGAGCGCGGTCCGACCGTCCAGAACCGAGTCGAGTTCATCGCCGTCGCCCGATCCGCTCGTGTGCAGGTCGATGTTGGTGATGTAGGCCGTGTCGATGCCGAGTTCCTCGATGAGGGCGATGAGCGGGAGTTCGTGTGTGAGGTAGTCGGCCGACCCCCAGTTGTACGTGGCGGCGTAGGGGCGGTCGAACGAGACCACGGTGGAGCGACCGGGCCCGTCGTAACAGCGGTAGAGAGAACACCCGCCCCACGGGTTGTACGCCTGCCAAGTGGTGACAGCCGAGATGACGGCGAGCGACCCAACCGCCGAGTCGTCACGCACCGTGAGTGGCACGTAGTGCGCCTCGCCGACATCGGACAGCAGCTTGATGAGGTACGAACCGGGAGGCCACTCGTCGGTGATCGGGATCGTGAGCGACGGCGTCCACTCGGCTCGCGTCATCTTGGTGTCTTTGTCACGTGAGACGACGAACTGCCACGGCGTCGGAATCTCATCGGACGTCCACACCAGCCGACCGAGTTCGCCGCCGTACCAACCCATGCGGTACGCCTCGGCATGCCACGAACCGGAATTGCACGACACGCGAAGAGTCACGTCCTCGCCGTGGCGCGCACTGGTGGTGTCGGCGTAACCCTCGATCCAACCTGGACGTGGTCGATCGCTGGCCCGGGGCACCGGGGTGTCGATGCGCCACGCCGACGTGCCGGCGCGTCGATTCTCGGCGGCGACCCAACCCGGTTGCGCATAGGGCCGGGGTGGTGGAGTCGTGGTCGTGGGAGCAGGAGACGTGGTGGGTGCGGTCGTGGGCGGGGAGGGAGTCGACGTGTCGGTCGCGTTCGTGACGGTCGCCGATTCGTCGCCACACGCGGCGGCGACGGCGGCCGCCAAGCCGAAGACGGCCGAATCGCGCAAGAACCGCCGACGATCGATCACGGGTGCTTCCAGAGCTCCCACGGTGATTTGTTGCGGTCGCAGCCACTCGGCACCGGCATCCTCGCGCCATCGCGCGAGGCCGACACGTAGCACGCGCTCACGATTTCGAGCATCCATCGACCGAACTCCGCATCGATGGCCGGGGCATGACCGCTGCGAACCGAATCGACCAGTGCGCGCAATTGTTCTTCGTAGCCGAATTGCTCGATGACCGGAATCGGGTGCCGTGGCGAGGGCAAAGCGACCGGATCGCCGTTCACTTCGAGGGTCAGATCGGGGCGAAGGTCGGCGCGGACCACCGATGTCTTCGACGAGACCTGCATGTCCCACACGCCCGCCTCGGGGCCTTCCCAACTGGCGACCACCCTGGCTTCGAGTCCGGACGCGAATTCGATGACTGCTTCGGCGTGGGTATCGGTGGTGTCGCCGCGCAACGATGCGCGAGCCGCGACGACTTCACCGTTGCCGGTCGCGCGTGCCACGAGAACGGCCAAGGCGAGGGGATGTATTCCGAGATCGAAGAGCACGCCGCCACCCCATTCGGGGGAGAGGAATCCACCCCACGTGGGGGCCGACTGGAGAGTGCGGAGTTCGAAGTGGGTGATCGGCCCGATGGTGCGGGCTCGTTGCACGAACTCGGTGAACACGGGGGCGAAGGCGAGGTTCTCGCCGTAGAGAACCGTGCCACCCAACGAGACCAAACGATCGGCCTCGGCGAGTGTGCGTACGAGCGGCTTCTCCAACAGCACCGCCGCTCCGTGAGAGAGCGCGTGCTCGGCGTGTTCGAGATGCTGGCCCGGCGGGGTGGCGACGATCACGATGTCGGCGTCAGCTGGCAATTCTCGGTAGTCGACCACTCGAGCCGGTGGCCTGACTTGCGCCGCTCGCTCTTGGGCGCGTGTTCGCGAACGTGACGCCACCGCGACGACGGGGACGCCGAGAGATGACGCCGCCAGCGCATGAGCGCCGGTGATCAGCCCCGCTCCGCACAACGCGACCGTCGGCTGGTTCATCGCGTCGATCAGCGTCCGGCGAGTTGCGCGACGACGGGAGCGAAGGCGTCCACGTCAGCGCTGCCCACGATGATGTACGAGAAACCCCACTTCTCGCGCCGAGCCAACAAGTCGTCGACGATCTTGGACGGCGGGCCGACCAGCGCGAAGGGTGAGTGTTCGACCATCGACTTCTCGACACCGAGCATCGTGGCGATGTTCTCGGCTGCTTGGTCGGCGTCGTCGGTGACGCTCACGAGGAAAGCGCGCACGTTCAGTTCGATGTCGGACCACCGATCGCCAGCGGCCGTCTTGGTGATGGCAACCTTCTCGTCGACGGCCTCGGCAGTCATCGACGAAAATGCGTCAGGGCCGATCACGCCCGCGCTCATGGTGGCGTTGATACCCACGATGTCGGCTTCGCGTGCGGCGATGGAGAGCACTCGCTTTCCACCACCTCCGATGAGCACCGGCGGGTGAGGCTTCTGTACGGGCTTGGGGCGGCCGTCGTGGTTGGTGATCGTGTAGTGCTCGCCCGAGAACGAGAAGGGTCCATCGTGCATGAGGCCCTTGATGATGGCCAGACCTTCCACGAAGCGATCGATGCGCACCTTGGCCGAGTCGTAGGGCATACCGGCTTGCTCGTAATCGGCGATCATCCAGCCGGCACCGAGACCGATCTCGACGCGACCTTCCGAGAGCACGTCCATGGTGGCTAGTTCCTTGGCCAGCACGAGCGGGTGCTTGTAGTCGTTGTCCCACACGAGCGCACCGACGCGCAGTGCCGTGGTGACGGCCGCGGCAGCGGTGAGAGCCGGAACAGGAGCCAGTTGATCGTCGAAGTGATCGGGCATCGTGAGCACGTCGTAGCCCGTGGCCTCCACGCGGCGGGCGAGTTCGGTCCAACCCTTGCCATCGGTGGAACGACTGGCCTGCACTCCGAAACGGAAAGGACGCTGATGCGGTGTCATGTCTCGATCGTAGGGGGTGACCGACTGCATCACCGCAGGCCAACTACCGTGTCAGTGCTGTGCGAATCGTCTCGTGGTGGCTGCGACTGTGCCTCGTCGTGACGGCGGGGGCCCTGCTGATCACCGCTGTCGTGGTGGGGGTCGGTCCGCGTCTCTGGGGAATCGCC
>VERK01000203.1 GCA_018882725.1 Actinomycetota bacterium
TCGATACATCGAGTAGTAGGGCTCGCCCCAGCGTTCGACCGCGAGAGGGCCCATGGGCATCGTCATCAGTTCGGCGTCGTCCTGCCAGCGGCGAATCACGATGCGCTCGGGCGTACAGCCGATTTCACTCGCTGGTCCGGCGAGTCCGAGCCGATTCAGGACTCGCGTGCCGTTGGGGCTCATTTGAATGCCGGCCCCCACCTCACCCAACTCGCGGGCTGCTTCGACGACCGTGACTCGGTGTCCATCGCGACTGAGTAAGGCCGCGGCGGCGAGGCCACCGATTCCCGCTCCGACAATCGCGATGTGCACGTCAAGAACCAGTGACGATCCGGATTTCACCCGCGTTGGCGTCGACGTCGACGATCATGCCGTCGCGGAGCTCGTTCATCGCCTGAGGCGCGCCGATCACAGCCAGAATCCCAAGTTCACGGGCAAGCACCGCGGCATGACTCAACACACCGCCTTCCGCGGTGACGACCGCCCCGGCCATGGCGAGAACCATGTTGTAGGCCGGTGTCGTGCACGGGACGACGAGAACATCGCCGTCCTCCAGGTTGGCGATGGCATCCTCGGGTGAATCGGCGCGACACACGCGACCGCGGTGCACGCCGTCGCCGACTCCGACACCGGTGAGCCCGCTGGTGCGTACTTCTCCGTCGAGGCCCGCCTCGGCCAGAATCGTTTGCATACCGCCGGCGATGTGGGCCATGGCCGGGGGTAGTGCGTTCAGTGGCGGGGGAGGCTCGGGAGTTCCGAGCACGCGTGGCGCATCGGAGACGTCGGTGGTCCGCCACTTCGCGCGCGCAGCGAGGGTGTCGGCGGACGGACCCCGGCCGCCGAACAATTCGATGGTGATCTCGTGTTCGTCGAGTTCGAGAGCGTGACTCGCATCGCGTACGAGGCCCTGCGCGGCCAGACGTCGGCCCACATCGAGGAGGGCGAGCCTGATCAATCCGTTGGGCCATTCGAGAGTGTTGGGGCCGTTGTCGTCGCGAAGATCCATGGCCGCACGAGCCTCGGTCAACTTGTCGTCGAAGTCGCTGCGGAACTTCGCCGGGATCCGGTCGCGAACCTGCTGTGTGAGACGGCGAGTCCGCTCGGTGACCTCATTGGTCCGAGCGGTTTCGTCACGTGCGGCCATGATCGACGTGAAGAGAAGTTCGGGTGCTTCGTTGAGACACAGACCATCGATGTCGTAACGCGAGAAGATCAGTGCGCCCCGGACTCGGAGGAAGGCGTCGATCTCGGATGCAACGTCGCTCGAGATCGCACGCATCTCGTCGAGATTCCGCGGTTGACGACCCGAGGCATCGACCATCTGCTTGATGCGCAGCAAGACGCGTTCGGCTTCAGAGGTGGAGGGTGACGCTCCCTCGAGGAGAGGAACGAGGTCGCTGCGCTCGACCCCCCAGGTGTCGGCGGAGAAGAGCATGAAACCGATTGGCCCGAGATCGAAGCCGTGCAGCCAGAAGTGCAGGCGCATCATTTCGTGAGCCCAGGCGATCGTGTCGAGAGCATGAGCGATCGACTGCTCGTCGCTGAGAGATGCTCGGTCGACGTCTTGTAGTTCGAGGTTTCGCGCGATGATCTGATCGCGTCGTCCACCGGGTCGACGCCAGTCGTCGACCACCGCTCGCCACGGCCGCTCCACCAACATTCGCTCGGCCGTCTTGCGGCGCTTGCGCATCTCTGGGTGCAGACGAATCGCCAGCTTCAGCAATGGGAGGGGCGGCAATTTGGCGGCCGGTTTGTCGGGGGCGATGAGCGGTCGAACTCGTGAGTACACGAGGCCATTGACGAATCGGAACTCGAGTGCATCGAGTGGCGCGCCGATGAACTCGAACATCTCGCGAGTTCCCTGGGCGACTCCGGTACCTTGGATCCGCTGGTTGATCAGCGTGGCCGGCTGATTGATGTGCGATCGATCGAGCGCCCATCGCCCCGGACCGGGCGCCTTCCATTCGAGTTTCGCAGTCATGTCCCCACCTCGACCTCTGCACCAATGTCTTGGACGAGCGTAGTCAGAAGCCGACTGAACGTCCGGCGGTCGGTCGCGTTCATGCCGCTGATCATCTGGTTGTGAGCATCGGCGATGATCTCGATTCCGCGGTCGGCGATTTGACGCCCGGCCGCGGTGATGCGAATGAGTGCACTCCGTCGATCATCGGGATCGATCGACCGAGAAATGAATCCTGCTCGCTCGAGGCGGGCGAGCCGATGTGAGAGACCGCTCGGTTTCACCATGCCCACCTCGGCGATGTACGACGGAGTGAGTTCGGCTTTGGTCCCCGAACGACGAAGCGTTGCCAGAACGTCGAACTCCGAAAGCGTGATGCCGAAGTCGCTCAACTGTTCGTGAATGCGTGCTGCACTGATGCGGACCACCGACGTCATTCGGAGCATCAGATCCATGCCGCTGACGTCGATGTCGGGGCGGGCGTCGCGCCAGGTGGCGACGGTGTCGTCGATGATCTCGTGGGCGCGCATCCGGGACCTCCAGGGATCCGATTGACGGGAATTAGTTCGACATCGTACTATCTCGGTTGGAGGGGGTTCCACATGACTCGTGAACAAGGACGCGAACTGGCCGGTCGGCTCTTCAAAGGTGCGCCGCCCACGAAAGGCGTGAGCACCGATCTGCTGACGCACACGATCGATCATCTCTTTGGCGAGATCTGGCAGGACCAGCGTTTGAGCCCCGAGCAGCGGTCGCTCATCACCTGCACGGTGCTCGTCGCACTCGGTCGCGAGTCCGAACAATTCCTGCACTTCCGCGGAGCGCGCAATCTCGGTATCTCACGCGACACGCTCGAGGCGATGATCACTCATGTTGCGCATTACGCCGGTTGGCCGGTGGCCGTGAGTGCATCACGGGTGCTGAGCGATGTGTGGGAAACCATGGATCAGCAGGAGGAAAGCTGATGGCACTCAATGGATTCCTCGACATCGAGTTGGCGGTCCCGAACCCAGCCGAGACCTTCGACTTCTGGCTGCGTCGCGGGATGACCCGCACGACCTCTGACGTTCTCGGTACTGCTGATCGCCCCAAGCAGATCACCATCAAGGAAGGGACGTACCGGCATCTCGCATCGATGCACTTGTCGTGCGACTCCGAATCCGACCTCGCGGTCGTGGCGAAACAACTGAATGATTTGGGTGTCGCGTCCACGATCACTGGCACGACTCTCACCTGTCTCGATCCGGTGTTCGGGCACTCCGTGGTGATCGACGTCGGGAGTCCCCATGCACTGACTCCGTCTCAGCAGCGTGCGTTCAACGGTCCCGGAGAACAGACCCGAAGCAACGCTCGGGCCGATGCCGTCGTCAACCAGACTCCGCCACCGCCGCGTCGCGTCGGCCACGTGGTGCTCGCGACTCCGCACTTCGCGGAGTCGATCGACTTCTACGTGAAGGGCTTGGGGTTCAAGGTCTCGGACGGGATGTTCAAAGGAATGCTCACGTTCATGCGGATCGAATCCGACCATCACAACCTGCTCATCCAGCCCGGACCCACTTCGTATCTCAACCACTACGCGATCGAAGTCGACGACATCGATGCGGTGGGCCAGTTCGGACGCGCCGTCCTGGCTGAATCTCCCGATGCCGACGTGGTCGGGATGGGGCGACACAATCTCGGGTCGAACGTGTTCTGGTACCTGCGCGATCCGGCCGGCAACATGTTCGAGTTCTTCTCCGACATGGATCAGATCGTCGACGACGAACTCTGGGACCGTGTACATCGTCGTGACGATTGGGACGGCGCCGACGGTCCGGCGGGCTTCTCTGTGTGGGGCCCGAAAGATCCGCCGCCCGCCTTCCTCAACCCGCCCCACGCCCCGGCGATC
>VERK01000204.1 GCA_018882725.1 Actinomycetota bacterium
GCGCGAGTGTGACCGCCGATCTCATCGCTGAGAAGGTCGGCTGCACCACTCGGCGCATCGACGTGCGTTGGCGCGAGAACGCCGCCGGCGACTGGCAAGGCCTCACGCGCCAAGAGATCAACAGCGGTTGGCCCGGTTGGCTCGACTCCGGGCGACGCCCCGACAACTTCGAGTCGGCCGACTCGACTCGCGAGCGGGCGCTCGCCGCGTTCGCCGATATCACTCGGTTCCACCAGGGCGGCTGTGTACTCGTGGTGTCGCACGGTGGCGTGATCCGCATTCTGCGCCGCCATCTCGCCGGCAAGGAGCACCGGTTCCCGAATCTCGGCGGATCGTGGTTCGAGCACGACCTCGTCGACGGATGGCGTGCCGGCTCACTGTTGTTCCCTCTCGAATTGGTGGCCGAGGAACTGAAGAACACCGGGGCCGTCGAGTGACCGAGGGGCCGGCGTACCAGCCGTCTCTCTTCGACAGCACGTTCGACGTGCGCGTGATCAGGTCGAAGCGACGCAAGCGGAGTGTGGCCGCGCGGCTCGACGGTCGACTCATCACCGTCACCATTCCGGCCTGGATGAGCAAGCACGAAGAGAGCGAATCGGTTCGCGAGATGGTCAAGCGCTTCGAGCGCAAGACCGCGACCTTGTCGATCGATCTTGTGGACCGGGCTCGCAAGTTGGCGTCCACGTATCGACTGCCCGAGCCCGCCTCCATCGAATGGGCCGACGATCTCACGGCGGTGTGGGGACTGTGCACACCGTCCACCGCCCACGTGCGCGTGTCGGCTCGCCTGGTCGGATTTCCGATGTGGGTCCTCGACTACGTGATCGTTCACGAACTCGCGCACCTGGTCGTCGATCGCCACGACGCCGAGTTCTGGAAAGTGGTCAACCGCTATCCGAAGGCCGAGCGAGCGATCGGCTACCTGATCGCCAAGAGCGGAAGTGACGACGACCAATGCTGAACAAGATTCTCGACGAGTCGTACCCGACCGAGACGCGTCAGCACGTCGTCGCTCTGACGGTTGCCCGTCTCAACGCCAACGCATGTTTCCGGTTCGCTCCGCCGTTCCTCGCGAGCATCTCCGACGACTTCGACGTGAGTCTCGGACGCCTCGGCGTCGCACTCATGATCACCGAGTTGATGATGATCGTCGCTCCATACCTCGGATCGGTCGTCGATCGTCTGGCCCGTCGCACGTCGATGGCGGGCGGTCTTCTCGGGGTCACCGCGGCCACCGCCTTGGCCGCTTCCAGTCCGAACTTGGTCGTCTTCACCGTCGCCATCGCCGTGCTCGGTGCGTCGAAGTTGGTCTTCGACGTGGGGCTCACCGCCTGGATCAACGATCACGTCGACTACGAACGCCGCGGTCGCGTGGTCGGCATCACCGAGACGTCGTGGGCTCTCGGCTTGCTCCTCGGTGTGACCGTCATGGGACTGGTCGCTTCGGCGTCGTCATGGCGATGGGGTTACGTGGCCGGTGCTGCTGGCACCGCCGTCATGACCCTCGTCGTCGCATCGCGGCTTCGCGACGACAGCGTTCGAGCCGACACGGCACGACGAGAGGAACGCAAGGTGCCGATGCCGTCGCACGGCTGGTGGGTCGTCGGCTCCATGTTCTTCTTGATGGCAGCCAGCCAGTGCATGTTCGTCACGTTCGGCTCGTGGCTCGAGGACGAATTCGGATTCGACGAAGCCCGCATCGCAGCGGTTGCCTTCGGACTCGGCGCGTTCGAGTTGTTCGCCTCGATCACGAGTGCTCGGCGCACCGACGTGTGGGGCAAGGAGCGAAGCACGGCCTTGGGTGCCGCGTTGATCGTGCCCACCGGACTGCTGTTCTGGGTCGGTCACACCAACGAAGTGAGCGGACTCGTCTTGCTCGCGCTCTTCCTGCTCGGTTTCGAGTTCGCGATCGTGAGCCTCCTCCCACTGGCCGCCAACGCGATCCCCGAATCACCCGGGCGCGGACTCGGATTCGCCATCGGTGGTGGCACCATGGGTCGAGCCGTGATGTCGCTCGTGGCGACGGCAACGTACGACTCTCACGGCATCGAAGTTCCAGCCACGATCGGCGCGGGTTGCGCCCTGCTCGTGATCGTGTGTCTGTGGGTGCACTCGCGCGTCACCCGCGTTGCGGTCTGATCAGCCGCGGTAGCCGTTGGTGATCGGTAGGCGACGGTCCTTGCCGAAGGCCTTCTCGGTCACGCGCACTCCGGGCGGGCACTGACGCCGTTTGTATTCGTTGATGTCGACCAAACGAGCGATCCGACGAACGATGTCACTCGGGAGTCCGATCTCGATGATCTCGGCCGCGGTCATGTCTCGCTCCACGTACATCTCGAGGACAGCATCGAGAACGTCGTACGGCGGAAGACTTTGATCGTCGCGCTGATCGGGGCGCAGTTCGGCCGACGGTGGTTTGGTGAGTACCGATTCGGGAATCACCTCGGCGCCCGCCCGTTCGTTCACGAATCGACTGAGCGCGAAGACGTCCGTCTTGAACACGTCCTTGATGACCGCGTAGCCACCGACCGAGTCGCCATAGATGGTGAAGTAGCCCACGGCCATCTCGCTCTTGTTGCCGGTGGTGAGCACCATCCATCCGAACTTGTTCGACAACGCCATGAGGATCTGGCCACGGCATCGACTCTGCAGGTTCTCCTCGGTGAGATCGGCCGCGTGGCCGGTGAAACTCGGCTCGAGCATCTCGAGATACGCCTGGAATGCCGGCTCGATGGAGATGGTGCGAACGTCGATACCCAGTGCCTCGGCCAAGGCGTAGGCGTCGTCCTTCGAACCCTGCGACGAGTAGCGCGACGGCATCGACACACCGTGAACGTGTTCGGCGCCGAGCGCGTCGACAGCCACGCACGCGACGAGTGACGAATCGATACCGCCCGAGAGACCTATGACGACGTCGGTGAAGCCGTTCTTGCGCACGTAGTCGCGGGTGCCCACCACCAAGGCCTCGTACAACTCGGCCAAGTCGGTGACCACTGGTTCGACGACGGCGTCGAGACGCGGGCCGTTCGATCGTGATGCTGTCGACAACACGGTGACGGGCAGGGATGGCTCGGTGGCGGCAACCGGAACGTCGAGATCGGCCACGAGCAAGCCATCGGTGAAGTTGGCCAGACGACCGACGAGCGCGCCACTCGCGTCGAACAGCATCGAGCCGCCATCGAACACCAACTCGTCCTGTCCGCCCACTTGATTGACGTACGCGATCGCACACGCGTTCTCGCGCGCACGGCGAGCGAGCATGATCTCGCGATCGGCCGACTTGCCGCGATGGTACGGAGACGAGTTGAGACTGAGGTTCAGTTGCGCTCCACCAGCGGCCTGTTCGGTCACCGGACCATCGGCGTACCAGATGTCTTCGCAGATGGAGACGGCGACACGAACGCCCGCGATCTCGTAGAGATGATGCGCGCCCGACCCCGGCGTGAACGTGCGCTCTTCGTCGAACACGTCGTAGTTGGGAAGGAGACGTTTGCGATACACACCGTGCACAGCACCGTGGCCGCACACCGCAGCGGCGTTGTGAATGACCGGTCGACCCGTGGCCGAGTGGGTGCCCGAACCGACGTCGACGAAACCCACGACCGCGATGCAGTCGCCGGTCTCTTTGGCGATGTCGTCGAGGACGGTGCGCGTGTCGCGCACGAAGCCGGGCTTCAGAACGAGGTCTTCGGGCGGATACCCGGTGATCACCAGTTCGCTGAACACCACCACGTCGCATCCGGCGTCGGACGCCCGGCGATACGCATCGAGCACCAAGGCTCGGTTGCCGACGAGGTCGCCGACCACGGGGTCGAGCTGAGCCAGCCCGATGCGCAGT
>VERK01000205.1 GCA_018882725.1 Actinomycetota bacterium
GCGCAACGGGTCGGTCGTCGCGCGTCGTGGCGACTCGTCCTACTCGTATCGCTTGGCCTCGCTGTCGAAAATGATCACCGCGTGGGCCACCCTTATCGCCTGCGAGGAGGGTGTGGTGTCTCTCGACGATGAAGTTGGCCCGGCCACGCTGCGCCATCTCCTCGCGCACGCGGCCGGATTCGGTTTCGACGGTGACACGCCGATCATGGGTCCGGGTAAGCGTCGTATCTACTCGAACACAGGCATCGAGACCGTCGCCGCTCACGTGGCGGGCTGCGCTGACATGCCGTTCGATCGGTACCTCCACGAAGCCGTGTTCGAACCGCTGGGCATGACGTCGTCGGCACTGCGCGGTTCGGCAGCGTTCGCGGTGTGGAGCACCCTCGACGACGCCTGTCGCTTCGTCGCCGAACTCATGCGACCCACGTTGGTTTCAGCCGATACCGCTCGTGAGGCCATCACCGTTCAGTTCCCCGATCTCGGAGGTGTCGTACCCGGCCTGGGTTCCTTCAAACCGTGTCCGTGGGGCCTCGGCATCGAGATCCGCGGCGACAAGTGGCCGCACTGGACCGGCTCACGCAACTCTCCGCGCACCTTCGGTCACTTCGGAGGCAGCGGGGCCATGGCCTGGGTCGATCCCGACATCGATGTCGCAATCGTGGCGCTCACCGATCGCGATTTCGATCAGTGGCCGGCCGAGGCGTTAGCGGCGTGGTCGAGTCTGAGCGACGCCGTGGTCGACTGGGCGAGGTCGTGAGATGACCTCCACTCGCGCCACCGAGCGCGTTCTTCTCGCATCGGCGTTCATGTTGTCGGCGAGTAACAGCGTCGTGTTCGCACTCATGGGCAACCTGCAGGACGAGTTCGGGTTCAGCGCGTCTGGGCTCGGGTTCATCGCGGCCGCCGGATTCCTCGCGTCGTTCATCATGCAAGTGGTCGTCGCGCCGTTCGCCGACCGCGGTCACGCCAAGTTGCTCATGATCCTCGGTCCGGTGCTGGCGATCATCGGTAACGCCACGTTCGCCACCGGGTCGACTCTCGTGCAGTTCGTGATCGCCCGCGCGATCGCCGGATCGGCCACCGGCTGTTTCTATCCGCCGGCTCGCGCGCTCATGGCCAACCTCAAATCTGAGGGTCAATCCGAGCGATTGGGAGCGATGGCCGGCATCGACCTGGCTGGTTTCGTCACCGGTCCGGTGATCGGCGGACTGCTCGTGGGACCGCTCGGATTGCGTTGGCCTTTCGTGATCTTCTCGATCGCTGCTGGCATCTCGTTCTTCTTGGTGTCGACGCGACCGTTGCCCGATCTGCCGCGCTCCACTCAGCGCGCCGGCTTACCGTTCGGACTTTTGCGTGACCGTGGTGTGCTCGTACCGATCATGTTGTTGGTCGCGCTGGCACTGCCGGTTGGGTTGTACGACTCGCTGTGGGATCGCTTCCTCACCGACCTCGGCGCCTCCGATGCAGTGGTCGGCCTGTCGCTGGGTGCGTACGCGATTCCGTTCGTCGCGCTGTCTCGATTCGGAGGACGACTTGCCGATCGACGCGGCCACTTGCTCGTCGCGTGGTCGGGCATCTTCGTGGTCGCTCCGTTCACCGTGTTGTACGGACAGTTCTCGGCGGTGTGGATTCCGATCGCACTCGGCACGATCGAATCGTGCGCACAGGCGTGTGCCGCGCCGGCGGCCGCGGGATTGCTGGCACGTAACGCACCTTCGGGTCGGGCCGCGGCGGCTCAGGGATTGGCCGGTGCGTGTAACCAATTGGTGGCAGCGGTGGTCGCGTTGTTGGCCACGTGGGGGTACGGGCACACGTCACCGAACGTGTTGTTCGCAGTGGCGGGTGTTGCGGTGCTCGTGGTCGGAACCTCCGCCCGCCTCCTCCACACCCCTCTCCGAGGATCTGGTTAGGAAAATTCACCCATACGGTCAAAATTCCTCACCAGATCAACAAGATCAGCTGAGGCGTTCGACGATCATGGCCATGCCCTGGCCGCCGCCCACGCACATCGTCTCGAGTCCGTACTGCTTGTTGCGCTCCTGCAGACCGTGAATGAGCGTGGTCATGATGCGTGCACCCGTCATACCGAACGGATGACCGAGGGCGATCGAACCGCCGTGCACGTTCAACTTGTCCATCGAAATTCCGAGATGCTTCGCCGACGGAATCACCTGTGCCGCGAATGCTTCGTTGATTTCCACGAGGTCGATCTGATCGATGCTCAGTCCCGCGCGTGACAAAGCCTGGCGGCTCGCGTCGATCGGACCGAGTCCCATGATCTCGGGGTCGAGCGCCGACACACCGCTCGACACGACGCGCGCGAGGGGCTTCAAGCCGAGCTTCTTGGCCTTGGTGTCGCTCATGACGAGAACCGCGGCCGCGCCATCGTTGAGCGGACACGCATTGCCGGCCGTGATCTGACCGTCGGGACGGAATGCCGGCTTGAGTCCAGCGAGACCCTCGAGCGTGGTGCCCTCGCGCGGGCAATCGTCCTTGTCGACCACCGTGCCGTCGGGCAGCGTGAGCGGTGTGATCTCATCGGCGAAGAAGCCGTTCTTCACATTCTCCGATGCGCGATCCTGGCTCAGCTTGGCGAACGCGTCCATCTCCTCACGCGTGACGTTCTCGACCTCGCGAACGTTCTCGGCCGTCTGACCCATGGCTATGTAGATGTCGGGCAGACCGGCCGCCGCGGTCCACGTCGGCTGACCGCCGGCCGAACGCAAGCGGGTGCGCTCACCCGACTTCTCGAAGATCGAGTTCGGAGCGGTGTCGCTGGCTCCCGATCCGTAACGACTCACGGCTTCGACGCCAGCCGCGATGAAGCAATCGCCTTCACCCGACTTGATCGCGTGCGCGGCCATGCGAATTGTCTGCAACGACGACGAGCAATAGCGATTCACCGTCACGCCCGGTGCTTCGGGCACGCCGGCCAGAATCGCGACGACGCGCGCCAGATTGAATCCGGCCTCCCCGGCGGGTTGACCCACACCCATGATGAGGTCTTCCACGTCGGAACCCTTCACCTGCGGAACCTTGGCCATCAACGCCCGCACGATCTGGGCCGCCATGTCGTCGGTGCGCAGCGACACCAACGAACCCTTTCCGGCTCGACCAATCGGACTACGGGCGGTTGCGACGATGACGGCTTCGGTCATGATTCCCTCCTCAGGACTCACCGAAGAGTAGTCAGCGGGCGCCTGATCGGCCGAAAGGCTACGACGGGGTGAGGGCGCCGGAGCGGAGGAAGGTCGTGCGCTTCTCCGTGTCCCGCAACCCGAACATCTTCCACGCCCAGGCGCACAACACCAACCCCACCAACTCGAGCGGAACGTTCACCCACCCTCGCTCCACCACCGGCAGACGCGCACCCTCGAACGACACCCCGCCGAACGGCCACCAGAACACCTGAGTGTTCCCGAACGCCCCGTCGAACACCAGGTGCAAGAACGTCCCGATCGGGACCGCCAACAGTCGCCGGCGCAGGGGCCGCTTCCCGACCGTCGCGAACATCACGCCGGCCAGAATCGCCACGCTGCCAACGAGTGAATGCAGCGCTCGCGCACCACCCCACACGCCGTCGATCACATCCGGCAACAACACCCCGACGATCAGCAGACGGTGATCGAACCGCGAATCACGAAAGACGTACCAAACCGCCAAGGTCGCGGTTCCGATGAACCAGAAGAGCACGTCTCTACCGTACGAGCCAGCGCGCGCAACTCGGACATTCGGCCACGTCGTCCGCGGGCAACCGCTTGATCGCGTCGAGTTCCGACTTCGAGATTTCCATGTGGCAGCCGCTGCACTTCCCGTGAG
>VERK01000206.1 GCA_018882725.1 Actinomycetota bacterium
CGATCAAGGGTTGGGGTCTGCCCATGGCGGGTGACCCGCTCAATCACGCCGCGTTGCTGAGTCGCGAGCAGGTCGACGAATTCCGCCGTTCGCTCGGACTCGATGCGACCACCGAATGGGATCGCTTCGATCCGAACTCACCCGAAGGTCGGATGTGCGCGTCGACCGGTGGCGAACTCAACAACCGTCCGCTCGCCGAGAGGCCACGTCTGCCGATTCCGTCCGAGGTGGGCGGTGGAGCCACCAAGACCGCCAGCACACAAGAGACGTTCGGTCGTCTCCTCGTGCGGCTGGGCGAAACACCCGAACTGCTCGAGCGCATGATCACCACGTCACCCGACGTCAGCGTGAGCACCAATCTGGGCGGCTGGATCAACAAGACCGGCGTGTTCAACCCCGACGAGCCGCAGGACTTCCTCGGAGAAGGCCGTCTGCTGCGCTGGAAGCAAACGTCGGCCGGACACCACATCGAGTTGGGCATCAGCGAAATGAATTTGTTCTTGATGCTGCACGCGCTCGGACTCGGCCACGATCTGCACGGCCAACACCTCCTGCCCATCGGCACCGTGTACGACCCGTTCGTGTGTCGCGGCCTCGACGCTCTCATCTACGCGCTCTACAACGGTGCGCGTTTCGTCGTGGTCGGAACTCCGGCCGGCGTCACGCTCGCACCCGAGGGCGGTGCGCATCAGAGTTCGATCACTCCGTCGATCGGACTCGAACTGCCCGGGCTCACCTACGCCGAACCGGCCTACGCCACCGCGCTCGACTGGCTGTTGTGCGACGGACTCGCACGTCTGGCCCACCCCGATGGCGACAGTCTGTATCTACGGCTGTCCACCCGGCCGATCGACCAGTCGCCGTTCGCCGCCGCGACCGCCCGCCTGGGCGCCGACGAGTTGCGTCGTCAGGTGTTGCGCGGTGGCTACCGCCTGCGCGAACCGCAGCGCACACCCGACGTGGTGATCGCAACCTGCGGGCCGGTCGTCCCCGAAGTGTTGAGCGCCGCCGAGTCGTTGGCCGACGAAGGCGTGGAAGCGGTCGTTCTCGATCTCACCAGTTCCGATCGCCTCTACCGAGAGTGGCGTGGCGGATTGCGCGACTCGGCACGCTCGGCTCGTCGTGCGACGATCGATCATCACGTGGCCGAGCTCATTCGTGCCGACGAACGTTCGGTGCCGATCGTGACGGTGCACGACGCGGCCAGTCACCACCTGGCTTGGTTGGGTGGTGTCTTCGGCACCCGAGTGTTCCCGGTGGGCGTCGATGCCTTCGGACAATCGGGCACGATCTCCGACGTGTACGGATTGTTCGATCTGCAACCGGCCCAGATCGTCAACGCGGCGTTGACCGCGCTCGCCTGAGCGCGCGATCGATCACTCGACGAGACGTAGACCCGACGGAGCGATCGACGGTTCGGCCTGCGGCAGATCGACCACGAACTCGGTGCGATGAGCCGGGAACACGTGCTCGGACAACAGCACCGATCGGCCCGACGTGTCGGTCGTGGTGCGCGAGCAGCGCAGCACCGGCGAGCCCAACGGAATCTGCAACAACTCGGCATCGTCGGCGGTTGCCGCATCGGCGCCGATCGTCTGCACCGCACCTTTGAGCGGCACGTTCAAGAGTTCGTAGAACGGTGATCGTTCGACATCGGCCCGCGACAAGTTCTCCGCCAAGTCGGCTCGACACCACACCGTCACCAACGCGAACGGTTCGCCATCGGCCAAGTTGAGGCGGCGAACACGCAACACGTTGTCGGTGCCGAGGATCTGCTTCACACGTCGCGTGGCTCGCTCGAACGCGAATTCGAGGACACGCCGCTCGGGGCGAATACCGCCTTCGGCCAGTTGCGATTCGATGGTGGCCAGTCGGCCCAGGCTCTGCTGCAACGGAGCGGCGGCCACGAACCAGCCGAAACCCTGCCGAGCGTCCAACAAGTTCTCGTCGCGCAGGGTCTCGAGGGCGCGCCGAACCGTCACGCGACTGGCGTCGAATTCGTGGCCCAGATCGGCTTCGGAGGGCAGGAGCCGACCGGCCGCGTACGTGCCGTCGACCACGCGCCGACGCAGTTCGTCGGCGATGGTCCGATACCTGATTTCTCGCACACTTGTATCATACTTGTCCTATGAGCACCGTGACCGCCGGGACCCCCATCGACCTCGTCAACAAGGTGTACGCCTCACTCTCCGAGCGCGTCGCCATCGGCCGCCAGCGCCTCGGACGGCCGCTGACACTGGCCGAGAAGATTCTCGTGAATCACCTCGTCGATCCGAAGACGCAGGAGATGGAGCGCGGTAACAGCTACGCCGACTTCAATCCCGATCGCGTCGCGATGCAGGACGCCACCGCGCAGATGGCGCTCTTGCAGTTCATGACAGCCGGTCTGCCGCGCACACTCGTGCCGAGCACCGTGCACTGCGATCACCTCATCCTCGCCAAGGTGGGCGCCAAGATCGACCTCGGTGTCGCGATCGACGACAACCGTGAGGTGTACGACTTCTTGAAGTCGGTGTCGGCCAAATACGGCATCGGGTTCTGGGGCCCGGGCAGCGGCATCATCCACCAAGTCGTGCTCGAGAACTACGCGTTCCCCGGCGGCATGATGATCGGCACCGACAGCCACACGCCGAATGCCGGCGGCCTCGGCATGGTCGCCATCGGTGTCGGCGGCGCCGATGCCGTCGACGTGATGACCGGTTTCCCCTTCAACGTGAAGTGGCCCAAGGTCATCGGCGTCAAACTCACCGGAACTCTGTCGGGCTGGTCATCGCCCAAGGACATCATCCTCGAAGTCGCACGTGTCCTCACCGTGGAAGGCGGCACCGGTGCGATCGTCGAATACTTCGGACCCGGCGCCGACAGCATCTCGGCCACCGGCAAGGCCACGGTGTGCAACATGGGTGCCGAGATCGGCGCCACCTGTTCGGTGTTCCCGTACGACCACAACATGGCGCTCTACCTGAAGGCGACCGGACGCGAGGACATCGCCGATGCGGCCGACAAGGTCGCCGTCGATCTTCGACCGGACGACGGTGCGCACTACGACCAGGTCATCGAAATCGACCTCGATCAACTCAAGCCACTCATCAACGGACCGCACTCTCCCGACCGTGCACACAAGATCGGCAAAGCAGTCGGTGACGCGGCCCGCGAGAACGACTGGCCGCTCGAGGTGTCGGCTGCACTCATCGGTTCGTGCACCAATTCGTCGTACGAAGACATCACTCGCGCCGCGTCGATCGCCCGTCAGGCCGCGGCCAAGGGTCTGCGCGCGCAGTGCGAACTGCTCATCAGTCCAGGCTCCGAGCAGATCCGCGCCACCATCGAGCGTGACGGCCTCATGGCCGATCTCGAAGCGGTGGGCGCCACGGTTCTGGCCAACGCGTGCGGCCCGTGCATCGGTCAGTGGGAGCGCGCCAAGGCGGTCACCGACAAGCCCAACAGCATCGTCAACTCGTTCAACCGCAACTTCCCCAAGCGCAACGACGGCTCGGCCAACACGCTCAGTTTCGTGACGTCACCCGACACGGTGATGGCCATCGCACTGTCGGGCCGTCTCGACTTCGATCCGACGGTCGACACCATCGCGGCACCCGACGGCACGCAGGTGAAGCTCGATCCGCCGGTGGGCGAAGTTCTGCCCAACCGCGGTTACGACCCGGGCTCGAACACGTTCACCGCTCCCCCGGCCGATGGCTCGGGTGTCACGGTCGCCGTGAGCCCCACCAGCGATCGTCTGCAGTTGCTCGATCCGTTCCCGGCCTGGAACGGTCAGGACTATCTGGGTCTCCCAGTGCTCATGAAGGCAC
>VERK01000022.1 GCA_018882725.1 Actinomycetota bacterium
TGCCGTCGCCACCTCGCGGTCGACGTCGGCCCAGCGCTGGTGCCCGCTCGGGGCCCGGCAACGAGGACTGCTGGTAGGTGCTCATGGCGATCACCGGCACGAATGCCAGGTGTCAGTGTGGTCGGATCGTCATCCGATCGCAACAAAGTTCCGGGCCAACGGCCACACGGAACGTGAGTATCCACAGACTGTGGATACTGGCGGAGAGGGTGGGATTTGAACCCACGGACCCCTTTTGGGAGGTCAACGTCTTAGCAGGACGTCCCGTTCAACCTGGCTCCGGCACCTCTCCCAGGCAGGAAAGCGAGTGTACAGGTGAGTTGTTCGTGAGATGACTGGCGGAACGGGAGGGATTTGAACCCCCGGGCCCTTGCGAGCCGGCCGCTTTCAAGGCGGCTGCATTTGTCCGCTCTGCCACCGTTCCGGAGTCGAGGCTAGCGACCCTCGGGACGAACCCCGGAGGCGCGAGCGGATCGTCACTACGGCGAGTCACGTTCAGCAGAAGCGTCCGCTCCGATACTGGATACCTAGTCTGTCTGGGTGAGTAGGTCCACGTTGAAGCGCTTCGGCTCGATGATCATGATCGGCGTCGTGGCCGGGACGACGACATGGGTGGTCGCCTCAGCAGTGCCAGTTCCTGTTGTGTCACCTATCGCCCCAGCGATGGCCGCGCCAGCAACCTGCGAGACCGGGGCGAATGCACCTGTACCTGTCGGTTCGGTATACCACGTGTCGACAGCGGCACAGATGAGGCACATCCGGGACACATCAACCTGTCTTGACAAGTCATTCATCCTTACCGCCAACATCAACCTCGGAACGGTTTCGGGGAGTGCCTGGGTACCGATCCACGGGTTCTCAGGAACATTCGACGGAGCGGGAAAGACCATCAGTGGTCTCTTTGCGGGGAATGACCTATCTGATGTCGGGGCCGGATTGTTCAACACAGGATCGGGAGCAACGATCTCGAACCTGACCGTCGTGTTGGATGGGTTCGACAATGGAGCTCCATTGGTCTTCTACGGCGGACTCATCGGTTGGGCGGCAGGAGATGTCACGATCAGCGCGGTGACGGTCAGATCAACGTCGACGATCGACGTGCGCGCGAATTTCGGTGGTCTAATCGGTGGGGCCAACGGTGGAGTGGCGTTGATCACGGACTCCTTGGTCGATGTCGATGTGACGGCCACTCTGGGCGGGATCGGCGGACTCGTCGGAGGGGGAGTGGGTGCGACCATCAACATCGACCGAAGCGATGTGATCGGAAATCTGTCCGCGACGAGCTCCGTCGGCGGACTCATCGGATCGTCAGGCAGTAGTGCGGTCACCATTTCGGATAGTTCTTTCAATGGTGCGATAACGGCCTCGAACCAAAGTGCCGGCGGTCTGTTGGGCCAAGGCGCGAGTCAGGTCACCATCGTGAACAGTGAGGCAGTGGGCGACGTCACCGCCTCGATCCAAGCTGCAGGGGGCTTGATTGGACTATCGGATTCGGGAGTCACCATCACCAACAGCGACTACAGGGGCAACGTTCGTGTCACCGGTGCCCCCGGTGAATACGCAGGCGGCCTCGTCGGTGCGATCGGCAACAGCTTGGTCCCGACGTCTATCTCGGGAAGCAGTGTCAGCGGTCTTGTATCGGCAACCGGGTCTTATGTGGGGGGCTTTCTCGGGTTCGTCGGGGATGGGGATGTCCTCATCTCCGACAGCGGTGTCACTGGATCGGCGTCGGGTCTGCAACAGGTTGGCGGGCTGATCGGAACCGTCGACTACTCGAATTATGTATCGATCACCAACACCGATGTGAATGCCACGGTGACCAGCACTAACGGTGGCGTGGGAGGAATGGTCGGTACCGCACATCAACTGTCAGTTGTGGACAGTTCGTTCGACGGAGACGTGTCCGTCGTCAACGTGAATCAGCATTTTCTTGGGGGACTGGCCGGGTCCGCCCAGAGTGCAACTGTCTCGGCGACTACGGTCGCGGCCGATCTCGTCGGACCCCAAGCCAACTGGGTGGGCGGTTTCGTTGGTGAGGTGAACGGCGACGCGACGGTTTCGGCAAGCACTTTCACGGGAGACATCACTGCACATCAGTACGTTGGCGGATTCTTCGGAAGCGTCTTCGAAGGGGTGTCGGTCTCTAATAGCGAATCTTCAGGATCGATTGTGGGCAATTCGAACGTCGGGGGTCTGGTCGGTTGGGCGCGACTGGCAGCCACTTCTGATCAGTTGGTGGTTCGTTCGAGTTCCTTCGAGGGCGTCGTGAACGGAACTTCAGCTATCGGCGGTCTGGTGGGGTCGGCTGTCAATGGACCAACGACGATCGAGGCTTCGACAGTCGATGCGATCGTTTCCGGAACGGGAGCAAGTGTGGGGGGTTTCCTCGGAGGCTCCTCGTCGTCTAATGATCCCACTCGGTACACCGTCACGGTTGCTGACAGTTCCTATACCGGAAACGTCTCGGCATCTCAAGATGTTGGCGGTTTGGCCGGGAGTGTCGAGGGCCAATTCATGTCGCGGTCGAACCGGGCTCAAGGATCGATTACCGCATCCGATGTGGGTCGCAGCGGAGCTGGTGGACTGGTGGGCTTCGCGACTCGAGTATCGATTTCGGCGACTGCGTTCACGGGTGCGGTGTCTGCGGTGTCGTCGGTTGGGGGGCTGGTCGGATCTCTCATCCCTTTGCCTGGCATGACCCACGATTCGGAGATCTCGGAGAGTTACGTGCGAGCCACGGTTGTGGGCAGCGACACTCTTGGGCAGAACTACCCTGGCGCTGGCGGATTGATCGGAAACCTCTGGCCGGTTACCGCGTCGTCGGTTGTTGCGATCACGAACAGCTTCTTCAAGGGGTCGGTTTCGGGTTCATCGCACACCGGAGGATTGCTTGGTCTGTACAGCAACCTGTTTTTCGACGAATCCTTCCCGATTCGGATCACCAACACCTACGCGGTGGGACAGTTCTCGGCGCCCTCGGGTTCGGCAATCAGCGCTTTCATCGGTAGCGAAGCAACGGTGTCGGCCGTGAACAACTCGTTCTGCATCGACGAGGTTCTGTGTCCGATCGGCAGCACCACGACTTCGGCAAACCTCCAAACTCAATCGTTCTTGGAAGCTGCCGGTTGGGATTTCAATACAACTTGGTGTTTCTCAGCGGGCAAGAACGACGGTTATCCGCTGCTGCGTAACGTGACGTCGGGTCCGCCCTCCAACACGCAGTGCTGGGTGTACGTCCCGCCCCCGCCCGCACCGCCGAACCCATCGCCAAGCCCGGCGCCACCGACCACTGTCTACCGAACGAGTTTTGATCCCGCCGGCGGAACGTGTCGGGCCGGAGGAGTGTCGTACTCGAAACCTTGGTCGACGACCTTCAGCGGGTCCATGTACGCACCTGGTCCGGCCGATTGTTCACGGCCGGGATTTGATTTCAAGGGATGGGCGCGTGCTTCGGCTCCTTCAGTGGTCGGAAGTTTCCCGCTGTTGATCGATCCATCCGATGGAGCGCTGCGCTTCTTCGTCGCGGAAAGTATCGACGTGGTGGTTGTGTGGACTCCGCGAGTGGTGGTCGACCAGCCCGGTTCGAACGCCCCCGATCTCGCTCCTCGTTCTTTCTTGGTCTTCGGTAATTTCCTCTGCACTCGTTGCTCGGTGGTGTGGTTGATCTGGCAACTACCCGAGCCGCCCGATGGAGTGCCGTTCACTGAAATCGTCACTGGAGTTGCGGGGCGACGGCTCTGCACGACCGGAGTGGTCGATGTGGCTTCGTGGCGTGCCTGTCGTGTCACAGAGTTGACACCGGGACGGAACTATTCGTTCAGCCTGCAGTTGTCTCAAGGTTCGACATCGGGCTCGGTAGCGGTTTCGACGATCACCATGCGACGACGCTGAGTCAGGGCGCGATCCGCACCCCGAACATGCGCTCGAACTCGGCGTAGTAGGCGTCATCGCTCTCCAGTGCGCCGAGCGCGATCCACTCGGCGTCACTCATGGTCTCGCGCCGCGACAGGATCTCGGGCCCACCCCAACTCACCGGATATCGCAAACGCGGTGTGTCGGTTTCGATCGCCTGCTGGATGACCGCTCCGACCTCGAACGGATCGGTCGCGTTGGCCATGCCCGCGGCGTAGAACTGGAAGAGCCGTCGGTAGTGCGCGTCGTACGCACCCGATGAGTTGGGTGCATCCACGTTCTTGGCGAAGATCGCCGACTTGGTGATACCGGGTTCCACGATCGCCACGCGAATGTTCCACGGCGCGAGTTCTTGCGCCAATCCTTCCGACATCGCCTCCAGCGCCCACTTCGACGCCACGTAGGGAGCCTGGGCGAGGGCCGCGAATCGCCCCACCACCGACGACACGTTCACGATGGTTCCGGCCCGGCGAGCCCGCATCGACGGCAACACGGCCTGCGCACACCGCACCGGCCCACACAAGTTGATGTTCATCACTTCTTGATACAGCGACGGCGGGCACTCTTCGATGACCGCGTTGCCACCCACACCGGCGTTGTTCACCAAGACATCGACGTGATCGACCATCGAGTGGATGCGATCGAATCCGGCTCGCACGCTGTCGTCATCGGCGACGTCGAGCTCGACCCACTCGAGCGACACGCCGGCATCGGCGGCCATCGAATCGGCCTTGGTGATCTTGCTCAGACCACGCACGGTTCCGATGACTCGGTATCCGTGCGAGGCGAGATGAACGGCGGTGGCGCGACCGATTCCGGAGTTGGCACCAGTGACGACGGCGACGGGCTGTGACATGCCGTCACAGTAGTGCTGCGGGCGAGTCAGCGAATCTGCGAGCGCAGACGCTCGACCCAGCCGTCAGCCTCTTGCCAACGTGTGTCGGCCGACTGGCGAGCCGTGTGGGCCTGCTCGCCCGCCGCCGGGTACGACCCGAGGAACTTCACGCCAGCGTGCTTGGAGTGCAGCGAACGCAACGCGTCGGCCACCAGCTCGTCGGCGATGTGCCCGTCGAGATACATCACGAAGCAGTAGTCACCCAACCCACCGTCCTTGGTGGGACGCGACAACAGATTGGTGATGTTGATGTTCCGCGCGGCGAACTCCTGAAGAATGGAGATGAGGCTGCCCGGTTCGTCGGCTCGTTGATACACCACGAGGCCCGTGCGGTCGTGACCGGTGGGGGCGGGCACGTGATCGCGTCCCACCATCACGAAGCGAGTCTGGTTGCCGCTGTGATCCTGGATCTTGGTGGCCAGCACCTGAAGGCCGTAGAGCGCGGCGGCGTTGTGCGGGGCGATGGCCGCGCACGAACGATCACCGTTGGCCGCCACCGTCTTGGCGGCGTCAGCCGTGCTGTTGGCCGCGCGTACTTCGGCGTTCGGCAGGTTTTCGCGCAAGTACCGGTGGCACTGCGCGGTGGCCACCGGGATGGAGAGCACCGATGTGATGTCGGCGATCGTGGTGCCGGGCAGGCCGAGCAGGCAGTGCTCGATGTTCATGACGATTTCGCGCTGGATGAGCAGCGAGTAGTCGAACGACAGCGCGTCCTGGGTGAAGTTGACGGTTCCTTCGATGGAGTTCTCGATGGGCACCACACCCACGTCGACTGTTCCGTCGGCCACCGCGTCGAGAACGTCGGGCACCGTGCGGAAAGCCACCAATTCGCCAGCCCCGAGGTCGGCCTGTGAGCGCACCGCTTGTTCGGTGAACGTGCCGAACGGGCCGAAGAAGCCCACGCGAGGGGCTCGGCCGTTGGTGGTCACCGGGGTCATGCCCCCAGGCTACGGACTGACCCTCGCTGTGCGAGCAGGGTTATCCCGTGCGAGCATGGGGGTCGTGGACGCCGACTCGCTTCGCCAGTTGATGCTCGACGTGTCGCAGGGTCGTGTCGCGCCCGACGATGCGATGAATCGCTTGGTCCGACTTCCTTTCGGCGATGTGGGCGATGCTCTCGTCGATCATCACCGTCATCTGCGCCAGGGTGCGCCCGAGGCGGTGTACGGGCCGGGCAAGTCACCCGAGCAGTGCGTGCAGATCGTGGCCGAGTTGCTCACGCACGGCACCGGTGCCGTGCTCGTGACGCGCACGACTGACGATCAGCGCAAGGCGCTCGAAGCAGCGCACGGCCCGGCTCTCATGGCGCACACGTCCATGCTCTGGCGCGCCCCCGCCCCGTGGTACACGGGCAACATGCTCGTGATCTCGGCTGGCACCGCTGATGTTCCGGTGGTCGACGAGTGTTTACTAGCTCTGCGTGCACACGGCATCGAGGCCGGGCGAATCACCGATGTGGGCGTGGCTGGTCTGCATCGCTTGCTCTCGCGCGTGGAGGACGTGATGGCGGCCGATCTCGTGATCGTGATCGCCGGGATGGAAGGTGCTTTGGCGAGTGTGATCGGCGGGCTGTCCGGCAAGCCGGTGATCGCCGTGCCCACCAGCGTGGGCTACGGCTCGGGTCTCGATGGAGTGACCGCGCTGCTCGCAATGCACGCCACGTGCGCCAATGGCGTGACGGTGGTCGGTATCGACAACGGTTACGGCGCGGCCTGTGCGGCGGCGCGCATCGTGCGCGCGGCGCGAGGATCGTCGTGACCACCCACGCATGGTTCAACTGCTCGGCCGGAGTGGCTGGCGACATGGTGCTGGCGTCACTCGTCGACGCCGGCGCCGATCCGATCGCGGTCGGGGCCATGCTGGCCGGTCTGGGTCTCGACGATTATGCGCTGACGTTCGAACCCACACAGCGAGCCGGTGTGAGGTCGACGCGGGCCATCGTGGCGGTGCACGAGCACGACGATCACCACCACCGCGCTTGGCGCGACATTCGTGCGCTCCTCGAAAGAGCCGATCTGCCGGAGCGTGTTCGTGCTCGGTCGCTCGCGGTGTTCGCGTTGCTGGCCGAGGTGGAGGCCAAGATCCACGGGGTTGACGTGGACGACGTGGAGTTCCACGAGGTCGGGGCAGTCGACTCGATCGTCGACATCGTGGGTGCCTGCGCCGCACTCGAGGTTCTCGGCATCGACACGGTGTCGTGCGGCCCCGTCGGGACCGGCCATGGCACCGTGCGCACGCAGCACGGAGAGTTGCCCAATCCGGCGCCGGCCACGGTGTCGCTGGCGGCCATGCGTCAGATTCCTCTCGCCGGGCTCGACGATCGGCGCGAACTGGCCACGCCCACGGGCGTGGCGCTCATGGCTGCTCTTGCCGACTCGTTCGGCGCGCTGCCGTCTCTCGTTGTGAGCGGTCGCGGGTACGGTGCCGGTGCGCTCGACGTGAATGGTCGCGCCAACGTGGTGCAAGTCGTGGTGGGAGAGGTCGCGGGTTCTTCGGGTGGGCCAGGTCAGGCGGTGCGGTTGCTCGAGGTCAACGTCGACGACGTGACCGGCGAAGTGATCGCTCACACCATCGGCGCGCTACTCGAAGCAGGTGCGCACGACGCGTGGGCCACGCCGATCGTCATGAAGAAGGGCCGTCCGGCGCACACCGTGCACGCGCTGTGCGATCCGGCGCTGACCGAGACGATCAGTCGTGTGCTCGTGAGCGAGACCGGATCACTCGGCGTGCGTGGATCGATGATCCAGCGCTGGCCTCAGGCCCGTCGCGACGCGGTTGTGCGCGTGGAGGGTCACGAGATCCGCGTGAAGGTGGCTGGCGATCGAGTGAAGGTGGAGCACGACGACGCCGCCCGCGCGGCTGTTGCTCTTGGACTACCGCTCCGCGAAGTGCTCATCCGGGCGGAGATCGCTGCGCTCGGCTGAGCCGTCTCTGTTTTGTTGGGCTTCACCCGACCTAGCAGGGTCCCCATCTCGGTTTTGCCAAGGTCCATAAAGCAGACGGGCCAGTGGGGTAGTAAAAGGATCCGGGTTCGGACAGGATCTTGTTCACGCACCAGAGAGCGAGGTTCTGATTGAATGCGGTCGCCCAGCCGAACATGTGGTTCATGTTGGTGACGTTGCGTACGTTCCAGTTTTCGATGTTCTGATCGAATGCGGTCGCCTGGGTGAACATGTAGCTCATGTCGGTGACGTTGCTGGTGTTCCAGGTGCCGATGGGTTGGTTGAACGAGGTCGCTTCGAAGAACATGTATGCCGAGTTGGACACGTTGCTGGTGTTCCAGGTGCCGATGGGTTGGTTGAAGTTGTTTGCTCTGTAGAACATGCCGCCCATGCCAGTGACGTTGCTGGTGTTCCAGGTGCCGATGGGTTGGTTGAACGCGTGCGCCGCGGCGAACATGCTGCTCATGTTGGTGACGGCACTGGTGTTCCAGGTGCCGATGGGTTGGTTGAACGCGTGCGCTTCGTAGAACATGACACCCATGTTGGTGACGGCGCTTGTGTTCCAGCTACCGATGTTCTGGTTGAAGTTGACTGCTCCGCGGAACATGCCTTCCATGTTGGTGACGGCGCTTGTCGTGATGTTGCCGATCGGCTGGTTGAACGCAGTCGCGTTGAAGAACATGTAGCTCATGTTGGTGACGTTGCTGGTGTTCCAGTTGCTGATGGGCTGGTTGAACGCCAACGCGTTGGAGAACATGTTGCTCATGTTGGTGACGTTGCTGGTGTTCCAGTTGCTGATGGGCTGGTTGAACGCATGCGCGCCAGCGAACATGAAGTTCATGGCCGAGACGCTTGCGGTGTTCCAGCTGTTGATGTTCTGGTTGAACGCAGTCGCGTTGTAGAACATGAGACCCATGTTGGTGACGTTGCTGGTGTTCCAGTTGAGGGGGCAGGCCGGAGTGGTTGCGCCAGAAGGACATCCGTTGTTGAAGGCCGTCGCTCCGTAGAAGGTGTTCAGCATGGACTCGCTCGCGCTCGTCGAGACGCCATTCACGTTCTGATTGAATGCGCTCGCCTCTTTGAAAATACCGCTCAGATCGCTCACTGGTGGGACGTTCCAGACGACGCTGCACGTGAAGTCGTTCGGAACACATCCATTGTTGAATCGCGTTGCACCGTCAAAAAGGCCGGCGATTATTTCCACCATCGCCATGTTCCAAGTGTTGAGACTCTGATTGAAAGACGACGCCCCGGCGAACATGTCGTTCATGTTTGCGACGGCGGCCGTGTTCCAGTTCAGCGGGCACGAGGGAATCCCGGGTTGACATCCGTTGTTGAATGACGATGCACCTGTGAACGTGCCGCGCATCGAGCCCACCGACGAGGTGTCCCAGTTGCTGATGTTCTGGTTGAACGAGGTGGCACCCTGGAACGTCTGGATCAAACTGCCGATGCCACTGGGTGGCGTGGCGACCCATGTGAGGTTGGTTGCACCGTAAAAGGCTCCGTCGAGGTTGGTGAGTCCGAGGTTTCCCCATCCTCTGACTCGGCGGATCACCTGGGCGTGTGGGTATCCGTCCCAATCCCCGAAGCCGGTGAGCCACGGGCCGGGTCCTGTGTTGGGGTCGAGTCTGATGAGGTAGGTGCCGGCGGTGGGGTAGGTGCAGGTGACGTTGCCGGCTGATGTCGTGACTCCTGAGCCGGTTTTTGTGGTTGGGCAGGTCAGTCCGGGGGCTCCCCAGTTGATGATGACGTCGATGTCGCCGCGGAGTGGCAGGGTTGCGCTTTGGTTGGGGCTGGTGGTGGTGACTTCGATGGCGAAGTAGGGAAGTGTGGGGTCAGGGTCGGGTGCCGGTGGTGTGGGTGTTCCGGTTTTTGGTGTTGATGTGGTGATGGTGTTGTTGATGGTTTGGGTGATGGTGTCGGGGGTGTTGGTGGTGTTGCCGATGGTGGTGATGATGATGCCGAGGCGACTGTTGGCTTTGAGCCAGGTGGTGATGGTGTCGGGGATGTTGGTGGGGGTGACGTAGAGGATGGGGGCGCCGGGTTGAGCGAGTAACCCCATCGTGGTGGTGTCGGTGAGGTCGAGTCCCGAGACGATGGCGATGTTGGTGACGCCGTTGGTTGCGAGCAGGTTGGCGACCAGGGTGGATGTTTCGTAGCGGTCGGTGCCGCCGATGCGGGTGAGTGCGCCAGAGGTGGGGAGCAGGTTGCGTAATGCGGTTTCCAGGGTGGGTGTCGTGTTGGTGGTGCCACCGATGATGGTGATGCGTTGGGGTTGGGTGAGGGCGAACATCCAGCGTGACGCGTCGGGGAGGTCGTTGGGGCGGGTGAGCACGATCAACTGGCCGAGTCCGTGGGCGAGGCTGGCGGCGAGCAGCAGGTCGGCGGGACGGTCACCGTTCACGACGATCAACGTGTCGAACGACAGCGATGGTGTGTCACCGGACTGCGCTTTTTTGGTGGCGGTCACATAACTGGTGATTGCTAATGCGGTGTCGTAGCGGGTCGATCCGCCGAGTCGGGTGATCGGGTTGACCCCCGATCCGTTCCAGCCGGCGGCCCGCGCTATCGAGTCGCGGACGGTGTCGTTGATCGCGCCGGGTCCACCCACGATCAGCAATGCCGACGCGGGGAGGCCTGAGTCGCGGATCGCGGTTTGGGTGTCGGCATCCAGGGTGGTGGGGCCGGTGAGAAGCACCGCGGTGCGACACGATGCTGTTGGGGCGCACCGATCCAACACGCCAGCCAGACTGGTGGCCAGGGTGGCGTCGACGACACTGCGTTCTGACACGACGATGATGCGAGTCAGTTTCCGCAGGTCACCACCGGCGACATGTTTGGCGACCGCGACCGCGGTCTGAGCACGGGTCGAACCCGTCAACCGTGACCCTGCCGCCGCATCAACCGGAATCGGCGACACGGTCAGGAACACCAGACTCGACAGCACCGGGAGAACCAGCAGCAACGCCCGCACACGGCGACGGAACACCAACCCCGAACCCGCCATCAACTTCCGTGCCCCCTCGAGCCGACAACAACTGCCAACACCACCGAGGCTAACCGCATGGAGAGTTCAGGTCAGGTGCCGAATGTCAGCATCAGATCGACCATCACCTCACCATGGCAGTGATGGGCTGACTCGTCCCGACGGCGTTGGTTGTGGTGAGGGTGTACGTCCCACGTGAACCGGTCTTGACGTGGCACAGGGTCCACGGGCCGACGGTGATGGTGGTGCTTGCGCACACGTTGGTGGACGAGGCGTTGGTGACGGCAACGGTGGGGTTGCCGGCGGGTGTGTCCCACGCGAGTAGTACACCGCAGTTGTTGCACAGCCAGTTGGAGATGCCGATGAAGAACTTCGGTGTTGCGGGCAGTGGATTCCACACGGCGACCAGGGTGATGTTCTCGGCGACGAATGAGCGCAGTGCACCATCACTGGGGTCGACGAGTACGGGGAACGTTCTCACGATGGTTGGCGTTGTGGTGTCGGCCCAACCGGCGAAGGCGAAGCCGTTTCGTGTGCAGTCGCTGGCCCCGGGCAGGTAGCGGTAGCCGAGGAAGAAGGCCGTCCACATCTCTGTATGGGCAATGCCGTCGACACATGATCCGCGTGCTGGGTCGAGCGTGGCGCTCCACAGTGCGACGATCGGAAGGGTTGGAGTATTGGGTGCCGGAGCCGGCGGGGGAACGGGATTGCACGCAGTGGCGTCGAGGGCTCCGGACGTGAAGATTCGCAGTGCGGGGAATCCTGCGTTGATGGCCGGCCGAATGCACCAGACGTTCGTCATGTCCCAACCGCGCCCAGTCAGAAACGACTCGGATTGCAAGTCGCCGATCGAGATCTTGCTCGCACCTGGACAATCGGCATCGGTGCACAGGGATTCGTCGATGACGATGGTGCCCGGCACCGACCAACCTCGGAACGAGCCTTGAACGGTGTCGGTCGAAGTCGCGGTTCCTTGGTAGTAGCTCTTCGTCAACGTGAGTGTCTGGGCGACTACTCCGGCGATCCCTCCAACGGAATTCGACCCGATCACGTTGCCCCGTGCGAACGCACTGGTCACATCGACGTTTGCCGCCCACGTGAGGCCGAGCATTCCTCCGACATTGGCCGATCCGCTCACGTTGCCGACCATGAAGGATTGCGCGATCGTCAGCAATCCGTTGCCACTCATCGCTCCGACCAGCCCACCGACTTGGTCGCCTGTTCCGGCCACGTTGCCGTAGGAGGAGGACGCACTGATCGTGACATTCTTGGCGAAGGGGGCTCCCACGAGTCCGCCGACTTGTGCCGAACCAGTGACGCTGCCGACATTCGTGCTGCTGAGAATCCGCAGTGTCGTATTCGCGCCTCCGTTCCCGGTCGAACCCACAAGACCGCCGACGTTGTCGCCCGCTCCCACGATGTTGCCGGAGGCCTTCGACGAACTCTGGACCGTCACTTGCTCGGCAACGGTGAAACCGAGGAGGCCACCGACGTTGCTGCCACTCGCACTCGTGACGTCTCCGTTCACTGAACTACTCGACAGGCTGATGTTCGTACCAGCGCCTCCACCTCCCGAGATTCCGATCAGACCGCCGACATGTGCGCCGCCGTTTCCGATGGTGTTTCCGGTGATCGTGGATGTGCCGATGGAGATCGTCTCGGCACCCGCGTATCCGACGAGTCCACCGAGTTGAGTCGTTCCGGTGACATTTCCCACGACGTCGCTATCGGTGATCGCAAGGATGGTTCCCCCGGCCCCACTGCCGAAGCTTCCCACGAGTCCACCAACACTTGTGCCGCTGCCAATGACGTTGCCGGTGATCGTCGCCGCACTGATCGACACGTTCACTGCACCGACAGATCCAATGACACCGCCGACGTTCGCGCTGGCCGAAACATTTCCCACGATGTCGTAGGTGGAGATGGCAACTCGGGTGCTGGCGCCGCCGTTTCCTGCCAATCCGATGAGACCACCGGCACCGTTTCCGACGGCTTGCACGTTGCCATTACCCCTGTTCGAGTTCGTGACCGTGAGACTTTCGGCAATCGTGCTGCCGATCATGCCGCCGACGTAGTCGTCCGCTCCGATCACGTTGCCGTTGGCGTAGGCGTCATCGATTGACAGAGTGGTCCCTCCCGCTCCGGTACTGGTCGTACCGATCAGCCCGCCCACGCTCTCTCCTGAACCTTGAACAAACCCATTGATTCTGGAACTGGCGCTGATCGTGACCTGACGAGCCCCCGAGCTGCCCACCAGCCCTCCGACGTAGTCGTCCCCTCCGACGACGTTGCCGCTCGCACCGCTCTGGATGATCGAAAGGGTCGTGCCTGCGGCACCGCTTCCGGTCAGACCGACCAGGCCGCCGACCCATCGACCCGATCCCTGAACGGTGGTGGAGCCGGTTTTCGACGACCCGGTGACAGCGACTTGCTCGGCTCCCGTCCCCCCGAGCAAGCCCCCGACTGCACTCGCCCCGGAGACTGACCGTGACGCCGAGCTGTTTGTGATCGTGATGGAGGTACCAGCGGCGCCGTTTCCAGTTCGACCGACGAGTCCTCCAACGTTGTTGCCCGTTCCGGTGATGCTTCCGGATCCGACCAACGACGAACCAGTGACGATCACGTCCTCGTCGCTGGTCGATCCGACCAACCCACCGACCTGCGACGCTCCGGAGATCGAAGCATCCACTGTGCTGTTGGTGATGGTGACAGTGGTTCCGGCAGCCCCGAACGATGTGATGCCCAACAACCCACCGACGTTGTCGCCGGAGGCGCTCACGGTTCCCGTGAAACTGCTGTTGGTGATGCGGGTACCGTCGGCGCCGACTGCATTGCTGGTGCTACCAACGAGCCCGCCAACCTGCGCCGATCCGGTGACTGTTCCGTAGGCCTGAACGTTCTGTATCACGAGCCGCCCGCCGGAGAGACCAACGATGGCACCGACGTTGTTGCCTCCGTTCGATGCCGACACGGTGACGGAGAGATCCTTGATGGTCGCCCCGGCGTTGCCGACTCCGAAGAGACCAGCATTGTTCCCGTTGAGCCGGAGGCCGGTGATCGAATAGGAGTTGCCGTCGTAGGTGCCTTCGAAGTTCGCGATTGGAACCCAGGGATCGGTGGTGAGCGTGATGTTGGTGACCTGAGTCCAGAGCAGGCTGAGACATGCCGCATCCGAAGCGAGGGCGAGGAGTTCGGTCTCGGTTGAGATCATCGTCGTGAAGGGGCAGGCCGGCGCCGCCGAAGCCGGCCTGGGGCTCGCGATGAACATCGCGGTGGACGCGAGGACCGCGGCAAGTCGGAGGAGTTTCATCGCGTTGCGCATTGCCGTGCCACTTTCCATCGGAGGTCTTGTCAGCCCGAGACGCTAGTTGACATGGAATACACATACAGAAAGTCCAGTCGGAATTCCTCGTCCGGCAAGGTCGCCTGCCAACGACATGTGGTCACATCAGCAGTAATGTGTCCACATGAACGTGGGCGTCCGCGAACTCAAGCAACATCTGTCCGAGCACCTGCGACGGGTGGCGGCGGGTGAAGTCATCCGCATCACCGATCGCGGCGTTCCGATCGCTGTTCTGTCGCCGATCGGCGCTGGCGATCCGCTTCAGCGTGGCATCGACGACGGCTGGATCAGGCCTCCCCAGCGCATTGGAGCCATCGGTGACAACGAGCGGTTTCGGTCGAGTGAACGCACGCTCGACCTCCTCCGCGAGGACCGCGGCGAGTGACCACATACGTCGACACCAGCGCACTGGTGAAGTTGTACGTGGCCGAGGCTGATTCTCCCGATGCGCTCCGCTACCTCCGAGCCGACCCCGTGCTCGTCACGTGCTGGCTCACCGTGGTGCAAGTACGGCGAACCCTGGCCCGCGCTCTGGCGGGGGCTGATCTTCAACGGAGTCTGCGGGCGAGCGAAGCCGATCTCGATGCCATGGCCTTGATCAACCCCGACGAACGGGTCTGGCGTGCCGCGGCCGACATCGCGATGGAAACCGGAGTGCGATCGCTCGATGCCCTTCATCTCGCATCGGCACGAATGCTCGAGATCAGCGACCTGACGTTCTGCACCTTCGACCTTCGGCTCGGCCAAGCCGCTCGCCACCTCGGCTTCCGTGTCCTCGGCTGCTGAGTCAGCCGACGGTGGTGGTGATGGGTTGGCTTGATCGTCCGGTGTTGCTGGAGGTGAGTGTGTAGGTGCCGGGTCGACCGGTCTTGACGTGGCACAGGGTCCACGGTCCGACGGTGATGGTGGTGTTGGCGCACACGTTGGTGGACGAGGCGTTGGTGACAGCAACGGTGGGATTGCCGGCGGGTGTGTCCCACGCGAGTAGTACACCGCAGTTGGTGCACAGCCAGTTGGAGATGCCGATGAAGAACTTCGGTGTTGCGGGCAGTGGATTCCACACGGCGACCAGTGTGATGTTCTCGGCGACGAATGAGCGCAGTGCACCATCACTGGGGTCGACGAGTACGGGGAACGTTCTCACGATGGTTGGCGTTGTGGTGTTGGCCCAACCGGCGAAGGCGAAGCCGTTTCGTGTGCAGTCGCTGGCCCCGGGTAGGTAGCGATAGCCGAGGAAGGAGGCTGTCCATATCTCCGTATGGGCAATGCCGTCGACACACGATCCGCCGGACGGGTCAAGAGTCGCGCGCAACAAAGCGACGACGGGAGCCGGAGCGACGATCGGAGTGACTATCAACAGGTTCACAACCGTGGTGGGTATGGGCCGAGCGAAAGGTCTGCCGGCCGGACCGCCGCCGATCGTGCCGTCGCCGATCTGGCCCTTGCCGTTCGCCCCCCAGCACTTCACCGAACTGTTGGTCATGACGGCACACGCGTTGACGTTGCCGACGTCGATACTGGCCACTCCCTCGATAGGAAGGCCATTGGCCGCGATCACGGACACGGCTAGGTTCCAGTCGGACAAATCTGCTCGGCCCAGGTTGCCGTAGGTGCCCTCCCCCCAGCATTTGACGTACGTGTCAACCCGCAATGCGCACGCGGTCTTCTTGCCGACATCGATAGAGGCGACTGCCGAGAGAGTGGCGTTCGAGAGATCCTTCACAGCGACGGGCAAGGGCTTATACGGAACGAGCGTCGGGTCGCTCCCATCCCCCAACTGCCCCGTGTCGTTGTGACCCCAACAGCGGACGGTCGTATCTGCGAGGAGCGCGCACGTGAAGGCGAAGCCAGACGACACCGAGGTGGCATTGGTGAGGCCGGTGACAGTGATCGATCGGTTCCGCGGGGTGTTCGAGCCGTCTCCTAGCTGGCCAAAAAGGTTCTGCCCCCAGCATTCGACCGTCCCATTGGTGCGACGAGCGCAGACGTGAGACTCGCCGGCGGAAATCGCAGTCACTCCTGTGAGCGGGCCTCCAGCATTACGCGTGACCTGAACCGGGAAATTCGACTGGGATGCGCCAGATCCATTCCCGAGCTCACTGTTTGAGTTGTCACCCCAGCAGTTCACGGTGCCGTTGGCGATGAGCGCACACGAGAAGTACCCGCCGACCGAGACTGCAACGACGTTGGCGAGTGGTGGGCCGCCGACACCGGTCAGCACGGTCGTTGCTGTTGTCGCAGTCGAGCCGTCGACCTCGCCGTCGCCGAGATTGCCGTAGTCTCGGATTCCCCAGCACCGAGC
>VERK01000207.1 GCA_018882725.1 Actinomycetota bacterium
GGCGTACACCGTGTCGGCCGGCAAGAACGCCATACCCACCGCATAGGCGCCGGCGGCTGGCAACTCGAACGACACCGCTGAGCGCAGGAAACGATCGGGAACCTGAATGAGGATGCCGGCCCCGTCACCGGTGTCGGCTTCGGCACCCGTGGCACCACGATGTTCGAGATTGCAGAGCGCACCCAGGCCACGCGCGACGATGTCGTGCGATGCACGGCCATGGATGTCGGCCACGAACGAGACACCGCAGGCGTCGTGCTCGAAGCGCGGGTCGTAGAGACCGTGCTTGGCCGGGAGTCCGGCCTCGTTCAGGGGAATGTTCATCGTCATCTTTCTCGGGTCCACGAACACACTGGATGTGGCCCCCGGGACGACGCTGGCCCGAACGGCAAGGCAAAGACTAGATGGAGGGTCGGGCCGACCCAACTGCTTTTCCGGCCCGATCAGGGGTGACGTGCGTCAGGACACGTCGACGAACTGGGCCGCCCGCTTCTCGAAATTCGACATCACGGCCTCCACCTGATTGGGTCGACCGATCAGCGAGCCGATGACACGACGTTCCTCGGCGAACTGAGCCGCCGCGTCGTGATTGGCCAGACGATTGATGAGGACCTTGGCACCGCGCACCGCGTCGGGACTCCGACCGGCGATCTCCGCGGCCATGGCCATGGCGTCGGCGTGCGGGGTCTCCGACAGACGCGTGGCCAGACCCAGATCGAACGCCTCGCGACCCGAGAACACCCGGGCGGTGAACACGAGTTCCTTGGCCACGTCGGGACGCACGAGTTTCGACAACGCGAGGGTTCCGGTCATGTCGGGCACCAGACCCCAATGAACTTCGCGTACCGACATCTGCGTGTCGGGATGCACGATGCGGATGTCGGCTCCGAGTGCGATCTGGATACCGCCACCGAGCGCGTGCCCGTGGACCGCCGCGATCACCGGTACCGGCACCTCCTGCCAGACCCACGACACCTGCTGGCCGAGATGGGTGATGCGGCCTTCGGCCATCGTGCCCGGGCTGCCTTCGGAGTTGGCCGCGTCTCCCCCGCCGCCCGCCATCTGCTGGAACGATCCGAAGTCGAGCCCGGCGCAGAACGACGAACCTTCACCCGACAGCACCACGACGCGCAGACCTTTCTCGGTCTTCAGACGCTCGCCGGCTCGGGCCAACGCGAGGAACATCTCGTTGTCGAGTGCGTTGCGCTTGTCGGCGCGATTGAGGCGGACATCAGCGATGCCCTGAGAAACGGAGATGGAAACGCGATCTTCGACGGCCATGAGTCCATGTTGGCAGGTTCGTGGGCTGGCAAACTCACCGTGTGCGCGTCCGATCAGCCGCCGACACGATCGCCGGCTCACTGGCCGCCCTCGGAGCGCTCGTCATCGCCCTCGTGCAGTTGCGAGACGGTGTGGTCCCGATCCTCGACACCGTCACGTACTGGAGTGGGACCGAGAACCTCACCCGCGGCCATGTCTTCTCCACGACCTTGGCTCCGGCGTTCTCCAACTTCGACGCCATCGACTTCCTGTCCCGAGGGGGCCGACTGCCGTTCGTCGACTTTCCGGTCGGGTATCCCGTGGTGGCCGGCGTCCTCGGTCTGGTGATCGGCTCGTCGGCCGCCATGGCCGCGCTCACGGTGATCGCACTCGTCGTTCTGGTGGCCCTCGTCGTGCGCGGTGGTAGCACCACCGATCGGTCGCCGCTGCGCGCCACGACGCTCGTGGTGGTAGCCGTCGGGATCGTCGCGCTGCCCACCACACGTCTCGTCACGCACGGGGCGTTGTCAGAACCGCTCTTCACCGCCGTCGTTGTCGGGCTCGTGCTCGCGCTCGCGTCGTATCGAACCACCGGTCGTTGGTGGGTCGTGGCCGCTCTGGTGATCGCCGCGTCGATGCTGCGTTTCATCGGCGGCCCCCTCGCCCTACTCGCGGGGTGGGAACGCTTTCAGCGCACACGTCGCACCGGTGAATCGATCGTGTGGACCGTCGCTCTCATGGCGCCCGCGCTCGCGAACATCGTTCTGGCTTCGGCGGCCGGTGGCGGGCACGATGCCGGTTGGCGAGGCGTCGAACGACTCGACCTCGAACTCTTCGTTCGTTCGATCGGCGGTTGGTTCGATTCGTCACAAGGTGATCTCACGCGCACCTACTTCGTCGATCGATCGCCCGACTGGTGGTCATGGCCGCTCGCGATCGTGTGGATCGGCGCACTCGCCTACGCACTGGTCGGCATCGTTCGGCGACGGAGTCGCCTTCACGCTTCCGCCGAGCTCGCACTCGCGGCCGCTGCGATCGTCACGGCCGGACTCGTGCTCGGCTTCCTCGGCTTCGACGCCCTCGTCGTTCCCGACAATCGACTCATGTTGCCGGCCGGCGTCCTCACCATCTGCGCTCTCGTCTGGAGCGTGCCCCCCACCAAGCGATGGGCCGCGGCGTCACTCGTGTTCGCGCTCGCGTGGTTCGCCGTCGCGACCGCTCCCTCCGGACTCGACCAACCGTTCACCGAACCATCGCGCACCGATCCGTACGAAGACATGATCGCCGGCTTCGACCCACGGGCGATCGTGTCGAACGATGCTGACGGCATGCACTGGGCCACCGGCATTCCCGCCGTGTACGCACCGACTCCCGTCAAGCCGCTCACCGGCGAACGAGTCGACACCGCGCCGCTCTACGCCGAACTCCCGTGTGCACTCGATCGGGCCGATGCGATCGTCGTCATCGTCGACACCGCCGAGTTCTCGAGCGCCGATCAAGAGGCGCTCGACGCCGAAGTGGAGAACGGTCGCCTCGAGTCGACCAGTCGACCGGGTGCGACGATCTATTCCCCTGGAGCGATCGCCTGCGACTGACGACGCGCCGCCACCAATCGGATCACAGCGGTGGCGATCATCACCGTGGCGATCGGGTCGAGCACGGTTCGGAAACGTGATTGCTCCCCCAACTCGGCCACTGCGCCCACCAGAACGGTGTACACGATGATGAACGAACCGGTCAGGTTCACCAGGTCGATCTCGCCGAGGCGACGGCGCCGCAGCCACCTCACGAGCAACGCGAGACCCCAGAGTCCGATGCCGATGTACGCCAGCGCGAGGGTCACCGAGAAGTCGGCTGGTGCGGCGAGCGATCCGTAGATGGGTGTTCCCCATCCCTCGGTCGACAGCACACCGCGATAGTCGAGTCGAGCGACCGAGTACACGTCGTCGAGCACACGCATCACGACCGAATCGGATTCACTGGGCAACGTGGCCACGGCGATGGTCGTGCGCAGAGACCACATTCGACCCTCCCACCAGGCACCCGGATGTTCGCGGATGACGGCCCATGCATCGCGGCCGGCCCGTTCGAAGACGGGGATGTAGCACTCGTAGTTGAAGTTCGGGCTGGTGGCATCGGTTCGGCGCGTGGGCTCCGACAGTGATCGGAACGAATGCTCCGGCTGGCACGGCTCGACGTACGGGGCGTAGAGGTCGTACGCGCCGAAGGGTCCGACCATCGCGATGTCGGACACATCTCCGCGTTCGTACATCGATTCGAGGTCGTCGCGATCGAGTACCGGGATCACCGCGCGCTGCAGGTTCATACCGAACCAACTCGACAAGTTGGGTGTTCCGAACATGATCTGGTTCTTCACGATCCAACCGCCGACGACGAGCACCGGGACCAGAACGATCAGGAGCACCTGCTTGCGCACGAGCACCGCTCGGAAACGCCAGAGGATCGCCACCAGCACGACCGCGGCGAAGAGCGGGTGATACAGACTGCGCG
>VERK01000208.1 GCA_018882725.1 Actinomycetota bacterium
GGCGGTCATGGACGTGATCAAGCCGACCCCGCAACGTCCGCTCATCCTCAACCTGCCGGCCACCGTCGAGTGCTACAGCCCCAACGTGTACGGCGACGTGATCGAGTGGTTCGGACGCACCATCAAGAATCGCGATTCGGTCGTCATCAGCCTGCACCCGCACAACGACCGCGGTTGTGCCGTGGCGGCGGCCGAGTTCGGCGTGATGGCCGGAGCCGACCGTGTGGAAGGCACGCTGTTCGGCAACGGTGAACGCACCGGCAACGTCGACATCGTCAATCTGGCCATGAACTTGTTCGTAAACGGCGTCGACCCCGAACTCGACATCACCGACATCGACGCCCTGCGCCGTACCGCCGAGTACTGCAACCGCTTGCCCGTGCATCCGCGTCACCCCTACGTGGGCGATCTCGTGTACACCGCGTTCAGCGGAAGCCACCAGGACGCCATCAAGAAGGGATTCGAAGCGATCGACCGTAAAGCCGCCGCCGACGGCCGCAAGCCCGGCGAGTACGACCAGTGGGGAGTTCCGTATCTGCCACTCGATCCGAAGCACCTCGGGCGCTCGTACGAAGCCGTCATCCGCGTCAACAGTCAGAGTGGTAAGGGTGGAGTCGCCTACGTCATGAAGTCGGAGTACGGCTTCGATCTACCCCGTCGCCTGCAGATCGAATTTTCGAAGAACATCCAACACATCACCGAAGATCTCGGGACCGAGATCACTCCGCTGTCGATGTGGGACGCCTTCGAGCGCGAGTATCTGCCCGAGACCCCTCGCTTCGTGCTGGAGAGCCACGAGATGCGCAGCCAGTCGACCAACGGCGGCCGCACCTCGATCACTGCCCAACTCGTCATCGACGGCGACCATCGCACGATCACTGGCGACGGCAACGGACCCATCGACGCGTTCGTGAACGCGATGCGTGGGGGCCTGGGCGCCAAGATCGACGTGGTCGACTACTCCGAACACGCCATCGGCAAGGGCTCGGAGGCCAAGGCCGTCGCGTACGTCGAGACGGTGTCGGGTTCGGGTGACGTGCTCTGGGGAGTGGGTACCGACGAGAACACCGTGACGGCCGCGCTGCGAGCCGTTCTGTCGGCCCACGAACGCCAGGAAGCCGGGCGCTGACCCGGGCCTTCGAGCCAACCGACTCGGTGGGATAGGGTCGGCTCGAGTCATCAGACAGCGTCTTTCAGACAGGAGTCACCATGAAAGTGAAGGTCGACTACGACGTGTGCGCGTCCACGGGTTCGTGCATGCAGGTGTGCCCCGAAGTCTTCGAAGTGCGTAGCGATGGCTACCTCTACATCCTCAACGAAGAGCCGGGCGAAGAACTGCGCGAGAAGGTCGAGCAGGCCGCCGACCTCTGCCCCACCGCCGCCATCTCCGTCGAAGGCTGATTCTGGGCTTCCACGCCAAGCTCCGCTCGGCCTGGAAGTCGGCCGACTCGATGTTGTGTGTCGGGCTCGATCCCGACCTCGACAAGTTTCCCGACGGAGTCGAACGGTCGCCTCGCGGCGCACTCGACTTCTGCCGTCGCGTCGTCGACTCCACCGCCGAGTTCGCGTGTGCGTTCAAACCGCAGATCGCGTACTTCGCCGCTCTCGGCGCCGAACGCGAACTCGAACAACTTTGCGCACACATTCGTGACGAGCATCCGAACAAGGTTCTGATCCTCGATGCGAAACGCGGCGACATCGGCCCCACCGCCGAGCGTTACGCGCGGGAAGCCTTCGATCGCTACGGCGCCGACGCCGTCACGGTCAATCCGTATCTCGGCACCGATTCACTCGAACCATTCCTCGCTCACACGGGCAAGGGTGTGATCGTGCTGTGCCGCACCTCCAATCCGGGCAGCGGTGACTTCCAATCACTCTCTGTCGATGGCCAACCCCTCTACGAACGCGTGGCTCGACTCGCCGTCGACGACTGGACCAAACGGGGTGAAGTGGCTCTCGTCGTCGGCGCCACGTATCCGGACGAGTTGGCGCGAGTGCGCGCGATCGTCGGCGACCTACCACTTCTGGTGCCGGGTATCGGCGCGCAGGGCGGCGACGTGGCCGCAACTGTCTCTGCCGGTCGTGATGGTTCGGGCTACGGGATGATGATCAACTCGTCGCGCGCGATCCTCTACGCCGCGAGCGGCTTCGACTGGGTGGCTGCGACCGTCCGCGCCGCCCAACGAACCCGTGACGAGATCCGCGCCGTCTAGGCGCGCAGAACGTGAACGCTCGTGATGCCGGGCGACGTACGCAACCGATGAAGCACGTCGTCGGCCACCGGGCCCGAGGGTGCGATCACCATGAGCGCCGAACCGGGCTCGGGGCTCCGACCCACGTCCATGTCGCTGATGTTGACACCGGCGTCACCGAGCACTGTGCCGACGACACCAATCACGCCGGGTCGGTCGTCGTTGCGCACCACGAGCATGTTCTCGGCCGGAGGAACGTCGGTGGTGTGATCTTCGATCATGACCAGACGAGGATCGCCACGGCGGCCCGTGAGTGTGCCGGCGATGCTGTGGCCCCCGCCGCGCAGAGTCACGAGGTTCACGTAGTCGTGCGAATCGCGTGACGACAGTTCGCGCACTTCCACACCAGCCGACTTGGCCAACTGCGGCGCATTCACGTACGACACCGGCTCATCGCTGATGGCGCCGAAGAAACCCTTCAGCACACTGAGAGTGAGGATGCGGCTGTCGTACTGCGCGATCTCACCTTCGAGGCAGATCTCGAGTTGCGACGGTGCCGATTCGCACAGAGTGGCGAACAGTCGACCCAGACGCTCGGCCAATGGGAGGAACGGTCGAAGAGTCTCGTTCGCTTCGGCTGCCGACACGTTCACGGCGAACGGTACGAACTCGCCCGCGAGTGCGAGCTGCACCATGTCGGCGATGGTGTCACCGGCTTTGTCCTGCGCCTCGCGCGTGCTCGCACCGAGGTGCGGCGTGACCACCACTTGATCGAGGGCGAAGAGCGGACTGTCGGTGCACGGCTCCACGTCGAACACGTCGAGCGCGGCACCGGCGATCTGACCCGAACGCACCGCTTCGGCGAGCGCTTCTTCGTCGACGATTCCGCCGCGCGCCACGTTGATCACACGGAGATCGGGCTTGGCCTTGGCGAGGATGTCGCGGCCGATGATGCCCTTGGTCTCCTTGGTCTTGGGGAGGTGAACCGTGACGAAATCGCTCTGCGCGATGAGGTCGTCGAGTTGAACCATCTCCACACCCATCTGACGAGCGCGATCGGCCGTGATGTAGGGGTCGTACGAGACGAGACGCATACCGAAGCCGGCCGCGCGCTGCGCCACCAGTTTGCCGATGCGACCGAGGCCGACGATGCCGAGGGTCTTGTCGGCGAGTTCGACGCCCTCCCAACGACTGCGCTCCCAACGACCGGCCTTCAGCGCGGCGTGCGCCTGCGGCACGTTGCGCGCCGACGCGAGCAACAACGCCATGGTGTGTTCGGCGGCCGACACGATGTTGCTCTGCGGCGCGTTCACCACCATCACACCGCGACGGGTGGCGGCTTCGACATCGACGTTGTCGAGACCGATACCGGCACGACCCACCACCACCAGATCGGTGGCCCGTGCCAGAACCTCGGCGGTGACCTGCGTGGCCGAGCGGATGATGAGGGCGTGGACCCCCAGCAACGCGTCGGGCAGGGTCTGCGGCGTGAGATCGAGACGCACGATCACGTCGTGGCCGGCCGCCCGTAAACGATCGAGGCCCCCTTCGGCAATCTCTTCGGAAACC
>VERK01000209.1 GCA_018882725.1 Actinomycetota bacterium
ACGCGGCGTGATTGAGCGGATCGCCCGCCATGGGCAGACCCCAACCTTTGATCGTGTAGGCGAACACGACACTGGGGCGATCGGTCACGGCGTCGCAGGCGCGGAAACTCTCGATCAGACACGACAGATCGTGGCCACCGAGGTTCTGCACGAGCGGGGCGACGTCGTCATCGGAGTAGTCGGCCAGGAATCGTTGGACGGCTTCATCGGCACCGACCAAGAAGCGACGCCGAAGTTCGGCCCCGGTGAACTGGAAGAGCGACTGGTACTCCTCGTTCGACATCTGGTCGATGTGCGCGCGCAACGCATCGCCACCGGGACGAGCGAAAGCGGTCTGGAGTCGGTGGCCGTACTTCGCCTCGACCACGTGCCAACCAGCGCCTTCGAAGAACTCCATCAACTTCTTGATCTTCTGACCAGGGATCACGCGATCGAGGCTCTGACGATTGGTGTCGACGATCCACGTGACGTTCCCCAGACCCTGGAGCGCCGGGTCGGTGATTGCTTCCCACACGTTGCCCTCGTCGAGCTCGGCGTCTCCGGCCAGGGCGATGAACCGCGCACCGGTGGCGCTCGTGGGGCCGAATCGTGATTCGACGTAGCGCCGTGCCGCGGCGGCGAAGAGTGGTGCGACCACGCCGAGGCCCACCGAACCGGTGGAGAAGTCGGCGACGTCGGGGTCCTTGGTGCGACTCGGATACGCCTGGAGTCCACCGATCTGACGCAGACGCGTGAGGTACGAACGATCGAGTTCACCGGTGAGGTACTTGATCGCGTGGTACACCGGCGACGAGTGCGGTTTGACGGCCACTTTGTCTTCGCCCGACAGATGAGCGAACCACAACGCGGTCATGATCGAGACCATCGAGGCCGACGACGCTTGGTGGCCGCCCACTTTGATCTCGTCCGCCGGGCGATCGTGGTTGGCGTGGTCGATCATGCGCGTGGCGAGCCACAGAATGCGACGCTGAACCGATTCGAGCGTCGCCAGATCGACGTCGTCCAACTGAGTGCTCACGTCACGAGTCTGACACGCCACGAGGACGTCGCGATCGCTTCCGGCTCCGAGAACTAGCCTCGCCTCGGCATGAGTCAGCAGGAGACGACCGTTCGGGCCGAGAGCGTGGTGCCCACTCGTCTCGAACACCTGCCCGGTCTCGACGGCTTGCGCGGCATCGCCGTGTTCATCGTGCTCCTGTACCACCACAGCATCACGTGGATCACCGGTGGCGAACTCACCGTGTCGATGTTCTTCACGCTGTCGGGTTTCCTCATCACCCGGCTCATGGTGGGCGAGTGGGGTCGTACCGGCACCGTTTCGTTGACGAGCTTCTACGAACGTCGCGTGCGGCGACTCTTTCCGGCGTCGTTCGTGGTGCTCTTGGCCGTCGCAGTGTTGTGGACCGCCTTTCCGGGATCGGGTCGTCGATTCGCTCCGTGGGAATGGTTGAGCGGACTCTTCTATTTCGAGAACGTGTACTTGCAGGCCGCCGGCAAGGACTACGGCGGATTGTTCGGTCTGGGCAATCCACTCCAACACTTGTGGAGCCTGTCGCTCGAGGAGCAGGTGTACCTCGTGTTCCCGGTTCTGGTCCTCTTCATGATGAAGGCCCGTCACGATCGACGGGCGGTGTGGCGGCTCTTCGCCGTGCTGTCTTCGCTGGCCGCGGTCGGATTCGCTCTCGGTGCGTACTACTCCGATCACCGGCCGCTCTGGAACGCGTTGCCGGGCTTGTCGGCCCAGTGCGAGGGTTCGTCGTGTGCGTACTACGCCACCGAGGTGCGCGTGGCCGAGTTCTTGTTGGGTGCGGCCTTCGCAGTGCTGTGGTCGGTGTGGAAGATGGCCCCGCGCATCGTCGACACCTTGCGCAAGCCGGTGTTCGCGGCGGCGTCGTGGCCTCTCTTGGCCTTCGCTTACTTGGTGTGGTGGAAGGTCGGTTGGCGCAACGAGTGGGCCGACCGCTTCTTCCCGTGGGCCGTCCTGCTGAACGGTCTCGTCACCCTCGTTCTCATCGCGTACTCCATCGCCAACGTGGGTATGTGTCGCTTCTTGTCGTGGCGCCCGATCGCTTTGGCCGGCCACACCACGTACACCATCTACTTGGTTCACTGGCCGGTCTTCTTGTGGTGGGAGTCGCTGCGCCTCGACCTGTCGTTCCCGCGGTGGCGAATCCCCGGAACTGATTGGGTGCTCGTCGATCGGTTCTGGTCGTTCTGTCTGAAGACCGCGATCACACTCGTGATCGTCACGGTGATCTACCGCCTCATCGAGGATCCCGTTCGTCGCCGTGTGCGGTGGGTCGGGCGACGGCTGTACGTGTGGTTGGCCGTGATCGCGCTCGTCGGCGTCGCGGTGGTGATCGGTGGTCGTGACCGTCGCGCCGAGGCGGGCGATCTCTTGTCGACTCTCGACGAGTCGGCCCTCGCATTGCAGCAGCAGATCATCTCCGAACTCCCGGCGGTTCCCGACGACGCACCGTCCGATTCGGCAGTCGACCCGGCGTTGCCGGCCCGCATACTCCTGGTGGGTGACTCGCAGAGCTGGGTGCTGTCGGCCGGTCTCGAATCGTGGGCCGCCGCGAACGGTGTGAACGTGGTGCCGAGTCCGGGCGTGGGCTGCGGTATCGGCGAGAACACACCCATCGAATACCTCGGTGTCGAACAGGACGCACGCAAGGGCTGCACCGAATGGCGTGATGCGTTGCCGCAGATCGTCGCCAAGTTCAAACCGAACCTGGTGGTGATCGTCGGCGGCACCGCCGACCTCTCGAATCGCAAGCTTCCAGGATCCGAGGAGTGGTCGCACATCGGTCGGTCCGAGTACGACTCGTGGCTCACCGAGCAGATGACGTCGTTCGTCGACGTGGTCGCTGCGACGGGAGCACGAGTGGTGTGGTTCTCGAGTCCGACGGTGCGCCCCCCGTACGTGGCTGGTGAAACCGGAGTGCCACCGTTCGACGAATCGGATCCGGTTCGAGTTGATGCGTACAACGCTCTGATCGAGTCGCTCGCCGCCGCTGACGATCGGGTGGACTTCGCCGACTTCGCGGCGGCCGTTCGTGCTCACCCGGGAGGCGAGTTCGAACCGAAGATGCGACCCGATGGTGCTCACATCGATCTCAAGTACGCACCCGAATTGGTCGAGTGGATCGACGCCGCGATACGGACCGTTCATGGCGACTGATCGCGTCACGACGATGCTTCGTCGATGGTGGAGCACCTCCGCGGCTGCGCCCGCCGCCGTCACGTGGTCGATCGGTTACCTCGCGGTCGCCATCACCGGTGTGGCGTTCAGTACGGCGTACCTCGGATTCGGCTGGCAGCTCACGCCGTGGGACGTGTTGTCGAACGATCCGTTGCGTAGCGCGTGGAACCTGCACGTACAGCCGCCGTTGTGGAACCTCGTTCTCGGGGTGCCGGCCTGGTTGTCGCCGTGGAGCGACGCGATCACGCTGCAGATCGTGATGGCCGTGATCGGGTTGGCCACGGTCGCGCTGGCCGCGCGATTGGCCGAGATTCTCGGTGCCGGCCGTCGGACCGCGTCGATCATCGCGGTGGCGGCCACCTGGCATCCCGAAGTTCTGAAGGGCGCATTCGAACCCAACTACGAATTGGCCGTTGCTGCGCTGCTGCTCGGGGTCCTGGTCGCACTCGCCAGTGCGCTGAAGGCGGGCACGACGTCGAATCCGGCCCGGCGCATCGGGTGGCTGGCCGCGGTGCTCACCATTCTGGTGATGACGCGCAGCCTGTATC
>VERK01000210.1 GCA_018882725.1 Actinomycetota bacterium
ACGCGCAACTGGACGGGTCCGGGCGGGGCGACGATCGAGGCTGGTGTGATCGCGAACTCCGACAACTGCACGTCGATCACCGTCACGCCCGGAGCGGATTCACCTCCACCGGCTGGCGATGCCGTCTCGCGATCGACCAACCCGGTGAGGCCAGCGATGGCGATGAACAAGGCGGCTACGGCGACGCCGAAGGCGCCCCACATCAATACGGAACGTGTGTCGTCACGGCTCATGCGTCCACTTTGTCGTGGATGTGATGTTCGAATCAGGGCAGACCGGCGGGTCTTGTCGGGACTTTGGTCCCGATCACGATGGCCGGCCCGATCAAGAAATCCTGATCGACCACTCCAACGTGGTGCCGCCGTTGTCGGACTTGCCTATTCTGAATTCGCCGCCGTGGACGGCAGCACGTGCCGCGAGATTGGAGAGTCCGTTCCCCGCTTCGGACGAACGCTCCGGCGAGTAACCAACACCGTTGTCGACCACGCGCACGAGTAGTTCGCCGTCGTGGAGGAGTATCTCGACCGTCACCGCGGTCGCCTCCGAATGTCGGGCCACGTTGGCGAGTGCTTCTCGCAGTGCGGCCACGAGATCTCCCCTCGTCATCGGCGTCACCATGTTCTCGACAGGCCCTTCGATACGGAGCCGTGGTGAGAAGCCGAGCATTCGAGCCGATTGAGCGATGATGTCACCGATTTCCTGACCGAGCGAACCCTCACGTTTGGCCGCGCCCAGTGTGAACACGCTGGTGCGGATTTCCTTGATGATCTGGTCGATCTCGTCGACGGCGGTCTCGAGGCGATGTGCGACGGGATCGGGGGCGTTGAGACCAACTGCTTGCATCTCCAGGCCGAGTCCGAACAATCGTTGTAGAACCGTGTCGTGGAGGTCGCGAGCGATGCGCTCCCGTTCGGCTGACAACGTGAGCATTTCGCGCGTGGCTTGATGACGCCGATCGGTGGCGAGGCGCTCGGAAATGTCGCGAACCGATGCGATGGTGAAGGAGCCGTCGTCAGTGGACACGGGGGAGAGGCTGATCTCCACTGGAACTTCGTGACCATGGGCATGTCGCGCGGTGAGCGTGAGCCCCTGGCCCATGGGTCGGGTACGGGGAGAAGTGGTGTAACCGTTGCGATGTCGCACGTGCTCGTTCCGAGCCGACGCCGGCACGAGAGTTTCGACGGGTTGGCCGATGAGGTCGGCCGCGGAGAAACCGGTGATGCGACTGACGGCGTGGTTGACATAGCGGATGGAACCATCCCGGTCGACGATCACCACGCCGTCCGGGCTTCCATCGAGTGCTTGGCGAAGAATGTCGTCGTCGAGCACGAGGAAAACGTACCCGACGGTGGTTGGGACCAAGGTCCCTTTCTCGGTCGGCGCGAAACTTGGCACACTTCGGTCATGGCGATTTCCGTCTTTCTCCTCGACGACCACGAAGTCGTGCGTCAGGGAGTTCGAGCGTTACTCGAGTCGACCGGAGACATCGAGGTCGTCGGTGAAGCGGGGCTCGCCGCTGACGCCCTTCCACGCATCAAGGCCACCCGGCCGCAGGTCGCCATTCTCGACGTGCGTCTCCCTGACGGGAACGGCGTCGAAGTCTGCCGCGAGGTACGTAGTGAGTGGCCCGACGTGTATTGCCTCATGCTCACCTCGTATTCGGATGACGAAGCGTTGTTCGAAGCGATCATGGCCGGCGCTTCCGGATACGTGCTGAAACAGATTCGGGGCAACGAATTGATCCACGCCGTCACACGGGTCGCCACGGGAGAGTCTCTCCTCGACCCGGCTGTCACGGGCCGCGTTCTCCGCCGCTTGCGCGAGCCTTCGGAAGAAGACGAACGGCTGGCGCGACTCACCGAACAAGAGCGAAAGATTCTCGATCTCATCGCCGAGGGATTCACCAATCGTCAGATTGGTGATCGCCTGCACCTGGCCGAGAAGACGGTGAAGAACTACGTGAGCAACCTGCTCGCCAAACTCGACATGGAACGGCGGACCGAGGCGGCTGTGTTCGCGGCGCGTCTGGAGATCTCGAAGAGTCGTCGCACCGACGACTGACCGCGTCAGCCGTGGCGCGCGATGGAGTCGACGGCGGCCAAGAGGCGATCGACGTCGGAGTGCTCGATGTACCGGACGATGCCAGCCCGCACCACACCACCCGATTGGGCCAGACCGAGTTGGTGCACCACTTCGACGGCGTAGGCGTGACCGTCCCACACCGCGATCTTCTGTTCGGCGAGGCGTGTGGCCACGACCGACGGGGCCACTCCGTCGACCACGAAGGCCGCCGTGGGTGCGCGCAGCACGGGATTGGTGGGTCCGATGCGACGAACGCCGGTGATGGCACCGAGTCCGTCCCACAAGTGGGTGAACACATCGGCCTCGTAACGGGCGAGTGACTCCATGCCCTCTTCGAGAAGGAAGCGGGCGGCCGCATCCACACCGGCGATCGCTTCGAAGTTGGGCATTCCGGTCTCGGGTTTGCGCGGTCCGGCGTCACCAGCCGGACGGACACGCCACCAGTCGAGTTCGGCCATGAGTTCGGGTTTGCACCAGAGCACACCCGAGTGAGGCGCGTACCACTTGTAGGGCGATGTCACGAGCGCGTCGCAGTCGAGTGCTGTGATGTCGATGCGATGGTGAGGTGCGGCCGCCACGGCGTCGACGTACACGCGTGCTCCCACCGCGTGGGCGGCTTCGATGATGGGCGGCAAGTCGGGCATCGTGCCGAGAAGGTTCGACGCCATGGGCACGGTGACCCACCGCGTGCGTTCGTCGATGAGGGCGATGACCGATTCGGGGGAGAGGACTCCGGTGGCCGGATCGAAATCGGCGAGAACGTGCTCGGCCCCCGATCGTGCGCACGCGCGACGCCAGGGCATCACGTTGGAGTCGTGATCGAGTCGTGTGCCGACGATGCGGTCGCCCGGCCGCAGGGTTTCGCTCACGGCACTGGCGAAGGCCACGTTGAACGTGGTGGTGTTCGTGCCGAAACTGAATCCGGCCGGATCGGCTCCGAACAACTGTCCGAGCGTCACGCGAGTGCGGTCGAGCAGCGCCTGGCATTCTTGTGCCGCGGCGAACGGCCCACCGGCGGCCGCGGTGCTGCCCGAGGTCATCCAATCGGTCATGGCCGTGATGGCCACGTCGACCACTTGAGTTCCCGATGGTCCGTCGAAACGCGCCCACTCTCCGGCCGAACCGGCCAGGGCGGGGAACCGGTGGCGAAGTGACGACACGTTCAGCGCTGGGCTTTACGAAGACGCTTGGCGGCGCGCCCGATCGGTGCGATGTGCCGACCGTCGAGGTCGCCCAACTCGACACCGTTCACGAACTGCACGCGGTAGCGCTGCCAGTTGAAGCCGTTGGCGAGGAGAACTCGCCCCTCGGTGCCCGCCGGAACGTCGGCCAGATCGACCGAGGCCACGACCTTGTCGCGCAAACGGAGGTCGAGCTGATTCGGGTGGGGCTTGGCGAGGGCATGGGGCTTCCACGTCGTCATGGTGACCATCTTGGCGCATGGCGGGGCGGGGCGCACGTTTCGGGCCGCCGGTACACTTCGCACCCTGTGAAAACGACATGTGAAGCCCACGAGGGCAACAAGGTCGTGCTCTCCGTCGAAATCGACGAGGCCGACTTCTCCCGCGACATCGACGCTGCTCTCTCCAAGATCGGCCGCGACCTCCGACTCCCCGGCTTCCGTCAGGGCAAGGCCCCGCGCAAGGTGCTCG
>VERK01000211.1 GCA_018882725.1 Actinomycetota bacterium
CCTCGGCCCGCTTCTTCTGCGAACAGCTGATGCCGGCGTCCGACGGGCTGGTGGGTGCCGTCACCGGTGACGCGCAGTTGCTGATCACGTCGATCTGACGTTCAGGCCGGTGCGTCGACGGCGTGCTCGGTGAGCGCGGCCAGATCGCAGAACTCGAGAGCCGACACGTGGGTGGCGGCGAGAACGACTCGTGGTGCACGGCCGGCCTCGTACGCCTCCTGCCAACGTGACGCGCACAAGCACCATTGATCGCCGCCCTTGAGGCCGGCGAATCCGTACTGGGGCATCGGTGTGCTGAGGTCGTTGCCGCGGCTCTTGCTGAACGACAAGAACTCGTCGGTCATGATCGCGCACACCACGTGCATGCCCGGGTCGTCGCCGCGCGATTCGCAGCAGCCGGTGCGGTAGTAGCCGGTGAGCGGATCGAACGAACACGGAACGAGTTCGCCGCCGAGGACGTTGCGCTGGGTCACGGCGACAGTGTTGCTCAGGAGACCGAGACGTCGAGAAGTTGGCCGATGAGGTAGGTGACACCGCAGGCCACCAGCAAGATGAGAACCTGCCGGATGGAACTCCAGGCGATGCGCCTTTCGGCGAACTTGCCGATCACGGCACCGACGATCGCAGCGGCGACCACACCGATGATGATCGACGCGTAGCGGGCGCCGGTTCCTTCGCCGATGAACCAGGGGATCACCGGCAGCAGAGCACCGAACAGGAAGCACACCAGCGACAGCGCGGCGGCCTGCCACGGTGACGGCAGAACCCCCGGGTCGACACCGAGTTCTTCGCGGGCGTGCACCGCAAGGGCGGCTTCGGGATCGTTCATGACGTCGGCCGCGGCGGCGGCGGCTCGCTGCGGTTCGATGCCGTGGCTTTCGTAGATCTTGGCCAGCTCGTGAGTTTCGGCGGCCGTGTTGATGTGCAACTCGCGGCGCTCGATGTCGAGTTCGCGCGTGATGAGTTCGTTCTGCGCCGACACCGAGATCCATTCACCCGCGGCCATGCTCGCGCCACCGGCGATAGCGCCAGCGAGTCCGGCCAGACGGACCAAAGCGGAATCGACGCCGCTTCCGGCGAATCCGATCACCAACGACACGTTGGAGACGAGACCGTCGCTGATACCGAAGACGGCGGCGCGTGCGAGTCCGCCGGCCACACTGCGGTGACCCGGATGCTGTTCGGCTCCGGTGGTGAACGAGTGTCGGCCCATGTGTTCGACGCTACTGCCAACGGCGTCACCGGTAGCGTGTGACGCGCATGACGTCGCTCGTTTCGTCTTCTTCGGGTGTGCCTCGGTGGTAGGAGCACCTCGCTTCCGCTTCGCGCCGTCGCCGACCGGTTTTTTCCACGTCGGAGGGGCCCGTACCGCGCTGTACAACTGGGCGTTGGCCAAGCGAACGGGTGGGACGTTCGTCCTGCGTATCGAAGACACCGACGAGGCCCGCAATCAGCCCGAGTGGACACAGGGAATCATCGACGCGCTCGAGTGGATCGGCATCAGTCGCAACGACCCCACCTTCGAGGGTCCGTATTTCCAGAGTCAGTACGCGAACGAGCATGTGGCCGCGGCCGAGCGCCTTCACGCGGCCGGCCACGCGTACTACTGCGATCTCACGCCCGACCAGATTCAGGAGCGAGCCAAGCAGTCGGGGAAGCCCGGTTACGACGGCTACTCGCGTGATCGCGGATTGGGGCCCGGACCCGGTCGGGTTCTTCGATTCCGCGTGCCCGAGGGTGTCACGGTCGTGAACGATCTGGTGCGCGGGCGCGTCGAGTTTCAGAACGAGACCATCGAGGACTTCGTTCTGCTTCGTGGCAATGGCTCGCCGATGTTCCTGCTCGCCAACGTGATCGACGACGTGTCGATGCGGGTGTCGCACGTGGTGCGTGCCGAAGAGCACCTGCCCAACACTCCCAAGCAGCAGTTGCTGTGGGAGGCCCTCGGTCACGAGCCGCCGGTGTGGGCCCACGTTCCGGTACTGGTGAACGAGCAGCGCAAGAAGTTGTCGAAGCGCCGCGACAAGGTGGCGCTCGAGCAGTACCGCGCCGAGGGTTATCTCGCGTCGGCGATGATCAACTACCTCATGACTCTCGGCTGGGCGCCTCAGGGTGAAACCGAAATCGTCCCGTGGTCGAAGATCCAGGACGAGTTCCGGTTGGAAGACGTCAATCACTCGCCGGCGTTCTTCGATCTCAAGAAGTTGGCCGCGTTCAACGGCGAGTACATACGCGCCATGTCGCTCGACGACTTCATCACGGCGTGCCAACCGTGGCTCACCGGCACCGACGTACCGTGGACTGCCGCGCAGTATCGACCCGAGATTTTCCGGGCGCTGGCCGAACTGGTGCAGACCCGCATCGTCACGCTCAGTGAGGTGCCACAACTCGTCGACTTCATGTTTCTCGACGCGCCTCTCGTCGACGAAACGTCGTGGTCGAAGACGTTCGGCTCGGCCGACGGTGTCGCGATGTTGCGATCAGGGCGGGATGCGCTGGTGTCGTGCGACTGGAACGCCGAAGCGTTGAAGAGTGCGGTCGAGGCGGCCGGATCGAACTTGGGTCTGAAGCTGGGCAAAGCGCAAGCACCGATTCGGGTGGCAGTCACCGGCCGAACCGTTGGTCCGCCGTTGTTCGAGGCACTCGAACTGCTGGGCCGCGACGCGGTGATGAAGCGTCTCGACGCGGCGCTCGCGAAACTCGGGTGACATGACGTTCTTCGAGGACGATTCACGTTCATCGGGAGCGAGTGGGAGCGCTGACGACACACCAGTCGGGGGAGTCGTCGTTCCGCAATGGCGCCGTCGCATTCGCGTGCCGCGTTGGTGGCGGCGTGGTGGTTGGCGTCGCGTGGTGGGAAGTGTGCTGTGTGTTCTGCTGCTCGGTGTTCTGTACTACGCGATCTCGCTGTTCCAGGTGTGGTCGACTGGTCGCGATCATCAGGATCGCGCGGTGGATGCGATCGTGGTGATGGGTGCCGCGCAATACGACGGACGTCCGTCGCCGCAGTTGCAGGCTCGCCTCGATCATGCGGTGGAGTTGTGGTCCACCGGAATCGCTCGTGTCGTCATCGTGACCGGTGGCAACCAGCCGGGTGATCGCTTCACCGAGGCGCAGGCATCGCGTCGGTATCTCGTGAACAAGGGAGTCCCCGAGGCGGTGATCCTCGCTGAGGACACGGGCCGGTCGTCGTGGGAATCGATCACCAACGTGGCCGATCGCGCGTCGGTATGGGGTGTCGGTTCGGTGCTGATCGTGAGCGATCCGTATCACTGTTTGCGCGTGCGCTTGATGGCCGAAGAACTCGGCCTCACTGCCTACGTGTCGGCCACGTCCACCAGCCCGGTGAAGGGCTGGACCGCGGCACGCGAACACCTCGCCGAAGCCGCAGGTGTGGCGGTGGGCCGGATCGTGGGCTTCGGCACGTTGGAGAGCTGGATCGGCTGAGCCCGGTGGCGGCTGGGCGGGTCGCCACTACACTTTCGTCGCTCCTTGGGGAGTGGTGTAACTGGCAACACAGCAGATTCTGGTTCTGTTATTCAGGGTTCGATTCCTTGCTCCCCAGCCACAGACGACCGGGCCACGGGCCCGGTCGTTCGCATTCCGGGCCCGGTGGCGGGTGTGATGAGGGGCGGTAGCGTTTCGTCCGCTACTTGCTCCCATCGTCTAGTGGCCTAGGACACCACCCTCTCAAGGTG
>VERK01000023.1 GCA_018882725.1 Actinomycetota bacterium
CCCCCCCCCCCCCCCGAAACTTTTCCAGTACACGTCTCACTCGCTCACTGACCAAGTACAGCCGGTACTGATTCATCACGAAGTTCGACAGCGACTCTCTTACATTCGCCCGCACCACAACTCGAACGAGGAGATGAAGCGGGATGCAACCAGTCGGTCAATCGATGAACACACCGAGCAAGCGAACCAAGCGATCCGGGTTAGGAATCTCCACTGCGGTGCTCGTGTCTAGTGTCGCCCTGTTCGGTTTTGCACTGTCGCGACGCGATGCATCTGGCCAACCCAAAGCGTCGGTGTCGATCGAACAGTGTGCGAACGCCAACTCCACGTGCAACGCGGCCGAGCCGTCGAATTGGATCACCGGCAATCTCAACCAGAACAACTCTTCGTACCCCGAAGGAACGTCGGTCCCGTACCGCGCGATCGTTTCGGGTCTGGCAGCTGGAGAGACCTATGCCGTCCGACTCGAGTGGGACTCCACCGAGTCGACCCATCACGCTCTCGACTATCTGACCGACTTCGACCGCACCGAATCGGCCGCCGACCCGTGCGCCGGAGTGACGTGCGGCTCGGGGCCGGCCACTCTGGGTGTCCCATCCGATCCGAACGTGGTCGCCGGCGGGGTCACTCCGGTTGGAGGCCAGGCGTTGCATCTGTGGGGCGGGGCCTTCACTGGTTCGGGGTCATCGGTGAACAACACCGGCAACCTTTGTGCCGGAGTGACCTGCATGATCGGCGCCAATCCGTCGGCGTACTTGCTCACGGGCGATTACACCGGTTCGAGCAAGACGTCGATCGAGCTCTATTTCACCGCAGCCTCGTCGACAGTGGTCCTGGCGTGGGGTGGCCACGTAGCCGCCCAGACCGACTGGGGTCTCGGCAAGTCGGCCTCGGCCCTCAACGGGTCTCCGTACCACATGCGCGTCATCGGCTTCCGCTGCTCCGATGCTTCCAACTGCAGCGTCGGCAACCAGGACCTGTCGATGAGCGCGACCGCGGTCGATCCGCCGGTGACTACGACGACCACGACGCCGGGCACAACCACAACCACCACACCCGGCACCACAACAACCACCACACCCGGCACAACGACCACCACACCCGGCACCACAACAACGACGACGACGCCGGGCACCACAACGACCACCACACCCGGCACCACCACCACCACAACTCGACCGGCCACCACGACCACGCCGCCGACAACGAATCCTGGTGTGATCTTCTTCCCCACGCAGATTCCCGAGATCACTCAAGGCTCCGAAACCACACGTACGATCCCACCGAACGAGGACAGTGATGGTCCCGACGGGGTCGAGGCCGCGGGCAACAACGAAGTCCTACCCGCCACCGGTTCGAACCAAACGTCCTTGACATTGCTCGGCCTCGCTCTCGTGTGCTTCGCCGTGGGAGGACTCGTCATCATCGCCATCCGCCCCGAAGACCGGCAGAGCAAGTGATGACATCGACCACGATCGACTCGCGCTTTCATCCCTCCTCGGGCCGGCTACCCAGCATCGGCATCGTCAGCACCTTTCCACCAACTGCCTGCGGGCTGGCCACCTTCGCGGCTGCACTCGCCCGAGGATTCGAGACAGTCGGTGCGAGTGACATCGGAATCGTTCGCTGCGATGCCGACGGCTCACCGGTCCCCGATCATCGAGTGGTGGGCAACCTCATCAATGGCGATCACGAGTCGATCGCCGATGCGGCGGCCGTCCTCAACACCTTCGACTGTGTCGTGCTGCAGCACGAGTACGGCATCTTCGGTGGCCACGATGGCGATGACGTACTCAGACTTCTCGATCGCATCGACGTCCCGGTCATCACGACTCTGCACACCATCCCCCTTCACCCATCACCACACCAGATGAAGGTGCTCGAGGGTGTGATCGCCCGCTCCGATCGATCGGTCACCATGACGATGGCGGCTCGTGAACGCCTTCTTTCTCAGTACTCGGTCCACCCCCACGGTGTGACCACGATTCCCCACGGTGCAACTCTCCCCCCGCCAGTTGCACCTCCGTCACCACGGAATCCCACCGTGCTGACCTGGGGACTTCTGGGACCCGGTAAGGGCATCGAGTGGGTGATCGATGCCCTTGCCGCGGTCTCAGATGTCGTCCCCCCGATCAAGTACGTGGTCGCGGGCCGCACCCACCCCAAAGTTGCCGCCCGCGATGGCGAGGCATACCGCCAATCCTTGATGGAACGGGCCCGACGCCACGGCGTGACCGATCGGGTCATCTTCGACGAGACGTATCGCTCGGTTCCCGAGTTGCTTGAACTCGTGTGCTCGAGCCATGCCGTCGTTCTCCCCTACGACTCGTCCGATCAGATCACCTCGGGAGTTCTCGTCGACGCAGTGGCGGCTGGCGTTCCAGTGATCTCCACGGCGTTTCCACATTCGGTCGAGTTGCTCCGGTCGGGCGCAGGAGTTCTCGTTCCTCACAAGGACCCCTCGGCAATCGCCGACGCTCTCCGCATGATCGTCACTCGGCCGAATGTCGCAGCCGCCATGCGCTCGGTCTCGGCCGAGCTCGCACCGCTGCACAGTTGGCCCAACGTCGCAAAGCGCTACACCGAACTCGCTCTCGATCTGACCCAGATGAGCAGCAACGCGATTCGGCAGCCGGCATGAACGAGTACTCGTTCCGACACCTGATCAATCTGTCCGACGACTGGGGGTTGCTCGAGCATGCCAAGGGGCCTCGGCCACGTTTCTCACACGGCTACTGCACCGACGACAACGCCCGCTTGGTGGTCGTGGCAACACGCGATCCCAACGGCACGAGTGGAGCGTCGATACTCGCACGATTGGGTATGAGATTCGTGTTGTCGGCCCAAACACCGGAAGGCCGAACGCACAATCGCCTGAGCTTCGCCCGAATCTGGCTCGACGAGCCGACAGTCGAAGATTCATGGGGGCGATCGCTCTGGGCCTTCGGCACGGTGATCGCTCGGAGCCGCGACGGTCTGTTGCACCAACGGGCTCTCGGTGCGTTCGAGTCGGGCATCCGACATCGCTCCGAGTCATTACGCACCATGGCCTTCGCCGCCCTCGGTGCCGCCGAAGTGCTGGATGTCGCCCCGGCCCACGCGGGAGCGCTCGAACTGATCGCCGATGCAGCCGATCTCATCTTGTCGACCGAGCGATCACCCGAGTGGCCGTGGCCGGAGCCACGCCTCACCTACGCCAACGCCGCACTGCCAGAAGTCGTGATTGCGGCCGGAATGTCGCACCACGACGACTCGGTCGTACACGAAGGTCTGGAAATGCTGCGCTGGCTCGTTGCGACCGAAACTCATCAGGATCACTTCTCGGTAACTCCGACCAATGGTCGCGGACCAGGCGATCCGAAACCGGCGTTTGATCAACAGCCCATCGAAGTTGCAGCGATCGCCGACGCTGCGCACCGGGCTCTGTCGGCAACCGGTGATCACGACTGGATTCGAATCATCGACATGGCTGCGCGCTGGTTCCACGGCGACAACGATGCGAGTGTTCCGATGATCGACGACATCACTGGTGGTGGGTTCGACGGACTGCATCCACACGGACGCAATCTCAACCAAGGAGCCGAGTCGACTCTGGCAATGATCTCCACCCTCCAGGTTCACCAGAAGATGGCTCATCTCGTTCGATGACGATCATTCCTCGACCCGACCCGAACGTGCTGGCGGTTCGGACCGGCATCCATCTGAAAGCCGACCCGAGTCGCGTGTTCGCCCGACTGTTCATTCCCGGGCAGGAAGACTTCGGGGTCACGCAGTCACGGGCCACCGCAGTTCTCGACCGAGTGCTCGAACTCGACGAGGCCGAAGTGGAGGCGGCTCTCAACGACGTGCTCCTCCGGTTCAGCAATCGCCACGACGACATCCACTACTGGCTCGATCTCCATGCCCATCGGGTGACCAACCGGCTCGACGCACCGGTACGACTGAGCGACAACCGTTGGCGACTCATCGGCGCCTACTTCACGCACGAATTCTCGGTAGAGGGGGCCGCGCTCACCAATCCATCGGCGGTTCGTCATCCCGACCAGTCAGATGTCGAGCCCGGCTGGTGTCGATTCGCCATGAGTGCACGTTGCATCGGAGAGGGTCATCGCTCGTCGATTGGCTTCCGCACCGGTGTCGTGAACGATCTCGGTGACGTGGTCATGGATTCGGTGGCGAGTGACATCGACGTGGGCCTGCATTCCGAGGGCCACCTCCGCCACGTCGCCTTTCGAGGCCTGCTCGAGTCGATGGGTGATCTCGGTGAGAACGCCCACCAGGTTCTCCACCAACTCGGCGATGTATTCCAACCTTCCGATCTCGAGGAGCAACTGAATCGACTCGTGCACGATCGCGACACGTATCGAAACGCCGACGTGACGGCCCATCACTTCCGCCAGATCGCCGATCGGTCGTATTCGGTGTCGTTCTCGGCCGACTCTCATCTCAGCGAGCGGGTCATCTGGCCGCGCGCTCAAGCCGAGTGGCGCGGCATGGAGGACGCTCGGTTCGTCGAATTCGACGATCCCGAGATGGGCCACATCTACTTCGCCACCTACACCGCTTTCGACGGAGTGGACGTGGCCCAGCAGTTGCTCTCCACCCGCGACTTCCTCACGTTCGAGATCACCCCGGTCTCGGGAACGGCTGCTCAAGGAAAGGGTCTGGCGATCTTCCCACGCAAAGTGGGTGGCCGATTCGCCGCTCTGTCACGAGCCGACCGTGAGAGCAATTCGATCGCGTTTTCCGACCATCTCGAGTACTGGAACGAGTCGATCCCGATTCAGTTACCGCGACGATCATGGGAAGTGATCCAACTCGGCAACTGCGGATCACCAATCGAGACGTCGGCCGGCTGGCTCGTCATGACACACGCAGTTGGCCCCATGCGCACCTACTGCATCAGCGCGTTGTTACTCGACCGGAACGATCCCGAGCGAGTGATCGGGAGTCTGGGGTCACCGCTGCTCGTGCCAAGCGAACTCGAACAGGACGGCTACGTGCCCAACGTCGTGTACTCGTGCGGGTCGATGCGCTTCGAGAACACCCTGCTCATCCCCTTCGGCATCGCCGACCAGTCAATTGGCGTGGCCACGGCCGAACTCGATCAGGTTCTCGACCGTCTCACTGGTTGAGAATCGACAATTGACCACGGTCGACTCGTCGATCACTCGACGTGCAGACCCGCCATCTCGCCGGTGGCCCGCCATTGCTCGAGCACCTTCACGAAAGCCACCGGGCCCGCTCCGAAACTGCCGTTCTGCAAACTGCGTGCGGCCGGCTTGCCCTCGTTGTTGTAGTACCCCGGGGTGCAGGCCTCGAGAAACTTCACGTTGTTCTGCGACAAGTCGACGATCGTGCGCACCCAGGCATCTTCGGCGGCATGAGTGGCCTCCACCAGGGTGGCTCCCATGTCCTGGGCCTGCCGCAACACGTACGCGATGTGCTTGCTCTGTTCGTTGAGCATGTGCGGGAAATTCACCGTGAAGCCCGACTGGATGTTGCTGATGATGAAGCAGTTGGGGAAGCCGACCGTGTGGAAGCCGTGCAGTGTTCGCGCACCGTCCGACCACTTCTGCGTGAGTGACACACCATCACGGCCATAGATCTCGTAGCCGGCACGACGCGTGTACTCGGTGCCCACTTCGAATCCGGTGGCGTAGATCAAGCAATCGATCTCGTATTCGACACCATTGGCCACCACTCCACGTTCGGTGATTCGGTCGACTCCCTTGCCGTCGGTGTCGATGAGCGACACGTTCGGACGATTGAAGGTCTGCAAGTACTCGTCGTGGAAGCACGGGCGCTTGCAGAACTGCCGGTACCACGGCTTGAGCGCCTCGGCCACGCGCGGATCAGTGATCACCGAATCGACGCGAGCCCGGATCTGGTTCATCTTCTCGAAATCAGCCAACTCGAGATTGCGGGCCAGACCATCGGGCGACAAGTCGGGTGACGCTTCCTGACGCAAACGGATGAGCAGGTTGCCGATGATGTCGGTCCAGCCGTCGTTCACCAAGTCTTCGGCTGCGAACCCACCTGACACCAATGCGTTGAAGTTGTCCATCCGCTCTTGCTGCCAACCCGGCTTCAGCGATTGCGCCCACGACGGATCGGTGGGCCGGTTGTTACGCACGTCGATGGACGACGGGGTGCGCTGGAACACGTAGAGCTGATCGGCGTACTCACCCAGGTGAGGTACGCACTGAACTGCCGTCGCTCCAGTACCGATGATGCCGATTCGTTTGCCCTTCAGCCCGACGAGACCACCTTCGGACGAACCGCCGGTGTAGGCGTAGTCCCAACGGCTGGTGTGAAACGAGTGGCCCTTGAACGTCTCGACGCCGGGAATACCCGGCAACTTGGGTCGATGCAGCGGCCCGTTGGCCATCACCACGAAACGCGCGCGCATCTTGTCGCCCCGGTTGGTGGAGATGACCCAGCGGCGGATGGAGTCGTCCCAGCGCACTTCGGTCACTTCGGTCTGGAAGCACGAGTTGCGGTACAGATCGAAGTGGCGACCGATGGCCTGACTGTGCGCCAGGATCTCCGGTGCTTTCGAGTACTTCTCTTTCGGGATGTACCCGACCTCCTCGAGCAGAGGCAGATAGATGTACGACTCGACGTCGCACGCCGCACCGGGATAGCGGTTCCAGTACCAGGTGCCGCCGAAGTCGCCACCCTTCTCGATCACCCGCAGGTCGTCGATGCCGGCCTCGCGCAGCCGGGCACCGGCCAACAGGCCGCCGAAACCTCCACCGATGATGGCCACCTGAACCTCGTCGAACAGCGGCTCACGCTCGATGGGCGCAACGTACGGGTCGTCGAGGTAGTGGGCGAAGTCGCCCGCGATCATCTGGTACTGCTCGTTGCCATCGGAGCGCAGGCGCTTGTCGCGCTCGGCCCGGTACCTGTCGCGAAGCTGGTCGGGGTCGAAGTCGGTGGTGGTCATGTGCGGAGCAGCTCCAGTGAATCGAGTTCGAGACTTTGGTATCCGTATTGCGAGGCCATGCGAACGAAGAGTTCGTCGCCGCGTTCGGTCTGCGCAGCCATGGACGTGGCCAACACCGTGATGATGAGACCCCACAGCGCGCCGAATCGGTAGTCGCGCCAGCAGTCGTCGAACGAGTACTCCACACCCGTCGCCGACAGCCGCTGGTGATACTCGGCGACCAGATCGTGCTCGCGCGGTCGGTCTCCCGGCGCGTAACTGCTGGCGATCACGTACGCGACGTCGACCATGCCCAGGCCCTGATTGACGGTCTGCCAATCGACCACGACCAACGGCGGCGCTGTGGGCGTGCGCGCGAACAGAAAGTTGTCGGGCCGGTAGTCGTAGTGAGCGACGGTCAACGGGGTGCCGGTACCGCGCGCCCAGCGTCCCACCAGCGGCGCGAAGTCGTTCACGATGCCGACAATGGCCGCATCGAGTCGAGAACCGAGTCGATCGAGGAACGCCGGCAGCAAGAACCCGTACAACATGGCCAGGCGTTCGGATCGCTCGTCTTCGGTGGACGGCTGCGGCCACGACGCGTCGAGGGTCGGATCGCCCCAACGCGGACCGTGCAGTAACACCGCCTGTTCGATGGCCAACGCCAACTCGTCGTCGTTCAGACCGATGAAGTGATCACCCTGCTCCGAACCGGCGAGATCCTCCATGATGAGGCAGAATTCCTGCGCGTCACCGTCGAATGCCGAGAGATAACAATGCGGCGCACGCACACGCAGTGTGGGGGCGATGTTGCGGTAGAAGTTCCACTCGGTGATGTACGCCGATCCGCCGAAGCCGGTGGCCTTCGCGGTGGCGTCACGTGACGGGAACTTGCCCATCACGGTGGCGGGCCGATCTTCCGGACGATCCCAGGTGAGATGAAAACGCGCATTGCAACCCGTTTGGCCGGTGCCGACATAGCCACCGAAGCGACAGTCGGTGAGCGTCGCGCCACGGGCGAGGCCAGCCGCGTCGAGCACGCGAGCCATCCACTCGGTCTCTACTCGCTCCGGATCGCTGCGGATACCCAATTCGTCCACTGACACTCCCCTGGTTCCACCCCCGAAGGTAGTCGTCGCGCTGTCACATCGGCGAGGGGTGCGCGGGCTGACAGACTGACGAGATGCCTCGCCCGCGTCTCGGTATCCAACTCCCCGAAGTCGAACGGGTCGTGACGTGGAACGAGTACCTCCGGATGGCCCAGTTGGCCGAATCGGCCGGGTTCGCATCGTTGTGGTTGGGTGACCATTTGCTCTATCGAGGCGACGGCCAACCCGAACGCGGGCCGTGGGACGCCTGGACGCTTCTCGGTGCCATCGCCGCATCCACCGAGCGGATCGAGATCGGCCCGTTGGTGGCCTGCCTCGCGTTCCATCCTCCGGCCGTTGTCGCCAAGATGGCATCGACCATCAACGAGATCAGCGCCGGCCGACTGGTGCTCGGTGTCGGAGCAGGTTGGAACGAGCCCGAATTCCGCGCGTTCGGATTGCCGTTCGATCACCGTGCTGGTCGCTTCGAGGAGGCCTTCGCCATCGTGCGCGCGCTCGTGCGTGGAGAACGCGTGACTCTCGACGGCCGATTCCATCAGGTGGACGACGTAGTGCAACTACCGCAACCGCGTTTCCACCAGTCGCTCATGATCGGCTCCACTGGTCCGCGCGTGCTGAAGGCCGCTCTTCCCCACGTCGACTGGTGGAACACCTGGTTCGACTGGTTCGGCAACGAAGCCGAGGGTTTCGCCACACTCGACGCCTCGATCACCGAGAAGTGTCGAGAGGCTGGCCGCGACCCCAGCGACGTGAAGCGCAGCGCATGCTTACTCGTGAACGTCGACTCGTCCGCAAACGAACGCCCGATGCCGACGGAGTATTCAGCCGCGACGCCGGCTGATGTGGCCTCACGCGTGCGAGAACTCGGTGACGCCGGCGCCGACGAAGTGATTCTGGTTGCCAATCCCATCGACGAGCGTTCGATCGGCCGCTTGGCCGAGCTCGTGATTTGACCGTCAAGACCTGGTCAAACACGACCGAATCGTGTGACACGAAGTACATCAGTCACAAACCACCCTTACGATGCGATCACACACTTGTGATGCGCAACATGACCTCTCTCCGGCGCGCCGTGCGCGCAACTCTTCACCTCGGCACCGCATCGCTCGTCGTCGTCTCCGTACTCGGAACCGAGGCGCGCGCGTCGGACTCTCCCAGCGCAGACAACGGTCCGCTCGTGTCGTCCATCGTCGTCGATCGTGTCGATGGAAGGGCGCCGAGCACCGAGTACGTGATCAATCGAATCGACCTCGACGATGCGGTAGTCGACCCTGTCGGTGGCGGGTACGACGTGATCCGACTCGCAACGCCGGTTTCTCTCGCCGAGGCCACGTCGATTGCCAAACGATTGGAGAACACCGGTCTCGTCGAGGGCGCCGATCCCGATGGTGTTCGCTATTCCGCTGCCACCAACGACCCGCGCTTTGTCGACCAGTGGTACCTACCGGCGTCCGGCCCGGGTATCGGGATCGAGCAAGCGTGGAATCTCACCACCGGCTCATCCGATCTCGTCATCGCCGTCATCGACACCGGTCGTCTCGACCATCCTGATCTCAGCAACCGACTCGTGAAGGGATACGACTTCGTCTTCCGTACGCGCGACAGCAAGGACGGTGACGGCTGGGACGCCGACGAAACCGACCTCGGCGACTGGTCGGATGTGGCCGACCCGTCGTATTCGTGCGCCACCAGTTCGGGCTTTCAACCCAGTTCGTGGCACGGAACGCACATCTCCGGCATCATCGGTGCATCCACCAACAACGGCATCGGTGTGGCTGGCATCAATCAGCGTTCGCGCATTCAGCATCTACGCGTACTCGGTACGTGCGGTGGTCGCACCTCCGACGAAGCCTCGGCCATTCGCTGGGCGGCCGGGCTTTCTGTTCCGGGTGTTCCGAACAATCCCACTCCCGCACGCGTCATCAACCTGAGTCTCGGCTCGGCCAGCGCGTGTGAAGCGATCGAACAGGATGCCATCAACGCGGCCACCGCGGCTGGCGCCGTCGTGGTGGTGGCCGCTGGCAACTCCGGCCAGAACCTGGCCACCACGAGCTTCGCCCCGGCCACTTGCGACAATGTCATCACCGTGACCGCAGTTCGCAGCGACGGAACCCGCGCGTCGTACGCCAACTACGGGCCGCCGGTCGACATCGCCGCACCGGGTGGGCCGACCGGAATCTTGTCGACAATGAACGCCGGCTCGCGTTCGGTCGATCTCAGCGCGGCCGGCTGGACTTACGGATACAAACAGGGCACCAGCATGTCGACGCCGATCGTCACCGGAATCGTGTCGCTCATGTTGTCGGTCAATCCGAGTCTCGTCTCGTCACAAGTGGAAGCCATTCTCAAGCAGACCGCCCGCCCGTTCGCCGGAGGTGGCACGTCGTGCTCGAGTGCAGTCGGCGACGTGTTCTATTGCGGTACCGGATTGGTTGACGCGGCGGCCGCCGTCGCACTTGCCGCCAGCACGTCGAGCGACGCCACCGTCACCCGACTCGAGCAGAGCGCTACCGACGACATCTTCGCCACCAACTTGGCCGTCGAACAGGCAGCCGATCGAACTGACATCGTGCTCACGAGCGGGTCGGTATACGCCGACGGAATGGCGGCGGCCGCTCTCGCCAAACAGCAGAACGCCGACATCATGCTTGTTCCGCCTACTGGTTTGACCGCCGCACAAATCACCGCGATCGTCAACGAAGCACCGCAGAAAGTCTGGATCATGGGTGGTCCACAGGCGATCCCGGCATCGATCGAGGCTCAACTCACGACACCGGCATCGCAAGGCGGAGCAGGGTTGGCGTCGACGAGCATCGAGCGCCTGTTCGGCGCCACGCGATACGAAACCGCCACCGCAGTCGCTGGCCGACTCAATTCCGTCGGCACCATCAACGGCAAGCGCACGGCATTCATCGTGCGCGGTGACAGCTTCGCCGACGCTGTGATCGCTGGCCCGGCCACGTTCGGCCCGGTCGATTCGGCCGGCGCCTTCCCGATACTTCTCGTTCAGCGAGATCGACTCCCCGATTCGGTGAAGACGACGCTCCAGGGTCTCGGGATCACCAACGTGCTCATCGTCGGCGGCACCGCGGTCGTCTCTGATACGACCAAACGTCAGATCGAAGCGCTCGGCGTGACGACATTCCGCATCGCGGGCGCCGACCGCTACGGCACGGCCACCGCTCTGGCCAACTTCTTGTCGGCCCCGATTTCCATCGGTGGATTCGGCTGGAGCACAGCCAATGTCGGTCTCGTGAACATCTCCGATCAATCGAACGGCTTCGATGCCATCTCGGCGACGGGTGTGCTCGGACCGAACCGTCGAGTGCTGCTCGGTGCCACCTCGTCACAGGTGCCCGCGGCCACCGGCGCGTGGCTCTCACAACTCGACGGGGCCATTCGCGCCGTGACTGTCGTTGGAAGTCAGACTTCACTGCCTCCGGCCGTGGTCAGCCAAGCCACCAGCCTGCTGCGCCGCTGATCAGGCCGGTCGGTGCAGAACCGCGCGCTCGACGACCACCGATACCCGTTCGCCATCCACTGAGCCCTGTCCGTCGGCGATCAACGTGTACTCCGAACTTTCGCTGGGTGGCCAGACGACCGTGACGCGAGCGTTGACACCGATGTCGCGACGTGTCGTCTTGCCGGTCGAACTGAAACCGAGAACTGCGCCGTTCACTTCGGGAACGAGCGCCACCACGTGACTGCGGTCGCCGTTGACGGTGATCACGTACGCGAAGCGACGGTCGTGCAGTTGTTGCGCGATGTCGTTCGGTTCGACCGGAATGCTCAACGGTGCGAACCCCACGAATCCCAGTGCGTCATGGTGGACGACGGGAGTCGGTGGGCCGGCTTGAAGTCGTCGCCGGTGTAGTAAGCGACCGGGAACAACACGGTCTGCGTCCATTCGGGCGGAATTCCGAGCAATTGGCTGATCTCTTGTTCTTTGAAGAGATGGATGGTGGTCCAGGCCGTGCCGAGACCACGCGAACGCAGCGCCAGCATGAAGCTCCAGGCGGCCGGAAGAATCGATCCGTACGTAGATGCCTGCGCGACCACCATCGGCACCTGCTCGACTCGACCCTGCACACACGCGATCACATGCACGGGTACGCGATCGAGTACTTCGCCGAGATACTGCGCCGACTCCATGACCTTGGGCATGACGTGCTCGCGGGGATCACCGGGCGGCAGCGGCGGCGGATAACCCGAGCCCGCCATGATCTCGCCCGCGCCGCGGTAGGTGTCGGCGATGACCTTGCGCTTGGCCGCGTCGGTCACCACCACGAACGCCCAGTTCTGGGCGTTGGTTCCGGTGGGGGCTTGCAGTGCGATGTCGATGCACTCCTGGATGACGGACGCTTCCACCGGACGGTCGAGGTCGAGTCGTTTGCGCACCGACCTCGTGGTGGTGAGCAGTTTGTCGGCCGAGGCGCGATCGATTCCGGGAACAGACGAAGACGACATGCCCGAACCCTAGACCGTCAGGGCCGGGTCAAGTCACCGAGACGAAGTTCGCCGTCCAGAGTCTGACCACCGTTGGCGAGGAAACGCTCCATTGCCTCACGTGTGCCCGAGCCGCCGAGCGTGCGGTTGAATGCGTTGCCTTCAGCCAGCAGGTCGGCCGGGAAACCCTTCTCGGCCAACAGAACCGCGGCCTTGGCCTCGGCCACAGCATGAGCCGGGTACGACGCGATTCGCGTCGCCAGCCCTTCGACGTGCTTCCACAACTTCTTACGGGGCAAGGTGCGATTGACCCAACCCCATTGCTCGGCGGTGTCGGCGTCGACGTCGTCGCAACCGAGGACGACTTCGAGACTGCGCGAGCGGCCGATCAAACGGCTCAACCGTTGCGTTCCACTGCCACCCGGCAGGATGCCGAGCGCCACCTCGGGTTGATTGAACACCGCACCGGGGTGCTTCTTCGATGCGCGCAGTGCGAAGCGCATGTCGCAACTCAGCGCCAGTTCGCTTCCTCCGCCACCCACTCGGCCTTCGATCACCGCGATGGTGGCCTTCGGCATGGTGCGCAAGTTTTCGCACATCACGTGGTACGCGTTGAGTTCGGTCGCCGGGGGCGAGTCGGTGGGGAACGTGAGAATGGCCGCGACGTCGAAGTGGGCGATGAAGAATTGCGGATTCTTCGACGAGAGGATGACGACCCGCACACTGTCGTCGACGCTCAGGTCACCGACGATCTGAGCAGTGGTGAGGAACTCTTCGATGGTGAACAGATTGATCGGTGGATTGTCGAAGACGATCCGCGCGATGCCGTTCTCCTTGCTGACCGATACTCCTGCTGCCACGATCCCTCCCCTTCGTGTGCCGGCGATTCGCCCGCTTACTAGCCGAGAAGTTCCTTCACGGCTGCTCGGGTGTCGGCGATCTCATCCGGAGTTCCTCCGAATTCAACCGCGGCGAAATCGGTGACGCCGATGTCGGCCAGCGCCGCGAGGCGGTCGACGACTTCGGAGCGGCTTCCGATCACGGCGATGTCGGCCGGACCGGCCGCACCTTCCTTGTCGAGCATGGCGCGATAGCTCGGAAGTTGCCCGTAGATCACGAATACCTTGGCCGCCCGTTCGAGAGCCGCGGCGCGATCGGTGGTGACACACACCGGCAGAGCCGCGATCACACGTGTGGAGTCGCGACCGGCCTTGTCGGCGGCGGCGCGCAATGTGGGCACGGTGTGCGACGAGAGCGTTTGCGGACCGGTGCACCAGGTGAGCGTTCCGTCAGCGAGAGCGGCCGTGACCTTGAGCATCTGTTCGCCCAATGCGGCGATCACGACCGACGGACGTGAACCACCCGGCACCGAGATCGCTCCGTTCACCCGGAACTCTTCACCCGCGTACCCGACCGGCTTGCCTTCGAGCAGCGGCATCATCACCTCGAGGTATTCGCGCATGTGACGAACCGGCTTGTCGAAACTCATTCCCCACATCGACTCGACCACGACCTTGTGGCTCAAGCCGATACCGAGGCACAGGCGACCGTTGGTGACGGCGTTCACCGTGAGTGCTTGCTGCGCCATCATCATCGGATGGCGCGGGTACGTGGGAACCACACTCGTACCGAGTTCGATGCGCGGAACCTCGCGACCCACTACCGCCAGAGCGGTGAGTGCGTCGTGGCCGAAGATCTGCGGCGCCCAGTAACTGTGAAAGCCATCGGCTTCGGCCCGCTTGGCCTCGGCCACCATGGCATCGATCGATCCGTCGTTGGCGGCTCCGCCGAAGATTCCTACTCGCATGAGGGGCACCGTAGCCGCAGGTAGCGGCGACCCGTGCACCGAAACGTTGCGGATCGTCAGGCCAGGCTCACCAGGTCGAGCCAGTCGGCTCCGAAGTAGTCGACCTGGCCATCGGGCATCAGAAGAACCTTGGTGGGGTTGAGACGTTCGACGAATTCGACGTCGTGACTCACGAAGATGATCGAACCCTTCCACGACGCGAGCGAATCGGCCACCGCCTCACGACTGGCCGGATCGAGGTTGTTGGTGGGTTCGTCGAGGAGAAGAACGTTGTTGCGACCGACCATGAGCATGGCGAGAGCCAACTTCGTCTTCTCACCTCCCGAGAGAGTGCCCGATCGCTGGAACACCTTCTCGCCCGACAGTCCGAACATGCCGAGCAGGCCACGGAGTTGCGTCTCGGTCAATTGGACTCCGGGCGGCACTTCGCGGCGGATGTTGTCGAGAAGTGACGCATTGGTGTCGAGGTTGTCGTGCTCCTGGGCGTAGTAGCCGACGTGCACGTTGTGCCCGAATCGAAAGTCACCCAGATCGGCCGTGGTCTCGCCGGCCAGGATGCGCAAAAGACTGGTCTTGCCAGCACCGTTCAAACCGAGGACGAGGAGTCGTTCACCGCGACCGAGGTCGAACGAGACGTCTTCGAACACCGGTGGTCCGCCGTACGCCTTGCACAAGTGTTCGACGACGACGATGGTCTCGCCGCTCGGTGGCGGATCGGGAAAACGCACGGTGATCGTCTTGGTGGCCGATGGCCCCACCACACGATCGGCTTCGAGTCGATCGATGCGCTTCTCGATGGAGTGAGCCATCGCCGCCTTGGTCGCCTTGGCACCGAAGCGATCGACAACGGTTTGCAACCGCTGAATTTCCTTGGCCTGTAGAGCGGCCTTCTTCGCCAGACGCTCTTCGTCGTCGGCGCGCGCCTTGCGGTACTGCGTGTACGTGCCTCGGTACTCCACCAGATGACCCGTCGAGTCTTCAGCGGGACGGTCGAGGTGCAGAACACGTGTGATCGCTTCGTCGAGAAGGTCGAGGTCGTGGCTGATCACGAGTAACGCGCCGCGATACGAACGAAGGAACTCGAGTAACCAGGTCTTGGCGTCCACGTCGAGGTGATTGGTGGGCTCATCGAGAAGTAATGCATCGCTACCGGCGAAGAGGATGCGTGACAATTCGACCCGTCGACGTTCGCCGCCCGAGAGCACTCCAACCGGCAAGTCGAGGCGCGACTGAGTGAGACCGAGACCGGCCGCGATGGCCCGGGCTTCGCTCTCGGCCGCGTAGCCACCCTTCAATGCGAACTCGTCCTCGGCCCGGCTGTAACGAGACACGTTCCGTTCGCTGGCGTCGGCTTCCATGGCGACGCGCAGCTTTTCGAGGCGGGCGAGATCGTCGTCGATGTTGCGACCCGAGAGAACGTGTGAAATGGCGGTGCGCCCGTCGAACACGCCGGCGATTCGCGGATCCTGGGGCAAGTACCCGAACCCGCCCTTGCGGACGATCTTGCCGTGAGTGGGTTCATTCTCCCCGCCCAACACCTTGAAAAGACTCGTCTTGCCGGCACCATTGCGACCCACCAGACCGACCTTGTCC